>JAEXRB010000193.1 GCA_023438325.1 Pseudomonadota bacterium
CGCTGCACCGCGTTGCGCAGTTCGCGCACATTGCCCGGCCAGGCATGCGCCAGCAACGCGTGTTCGGCACTTTCGGAAAATTGCTTGCCGGCCGGCAGGAAGTGTCGCGCCAACGGCAAGATGTCGCGCGGTCGTGCATGCAGCGGTGCCAGGCGAAGTTCGATGCCATTGAGCCGGTAGAACAGGTCTTCGCGGAAGCGGCCGTCGCCGATCAGAGCGGGCAGATCGGCGTTGGTGGCGCTGACCACACGCACCTTCACGCAGCGCTCGGCATTGCTTCCCAAGCGCTGGAAGCGCCCGGTTTCCAGCACGCGCAGCAATTTCACCTGACCGGCCAGCGGCAGCGTGCCGATTTCATCCAGGAACAAGGTGCCGCCGTCTGCAGCCTCGAATTTGCCCGCACGCGGCTTGCTGCCCGCGCCGGTGAAGGCACCCGGTTCTGCGCCGAACAGTTCGGCTTCGATCAGGTCATGCGGCAGGGCGCCGCAGTTCACTGCCACGAACGGCCCGCCGCGCACCGGCGCGTTGTAGTGGATGATTTCGGCGAACTTTTCCTTGCCCGCGCCATTGGGGCCGGTGATCAGCACCGGAAGGTCGGCACGGGCCACCTGCAGCGCCAATGAAATGAGCGCCTCGCTGGCCGGATCGGCATACACCAGCCCACGCAGATCATGGCCTGTCGCCAAGGCATCGCGGCGGGTACGTTCACTGTTGCGGTGCGCGGAAAGTTCGCGCCGGGTTTCGGCCAGTTCCAGCAGGTTGTTCACACTGGCCAGAAGCTTCTGGTCGTCCCAGGGCTTGCCGAGGTAATCGGCGGCACCGGCCTTGACCAGTTCCACCGCCGCTTCCAGATGCGTCCACGCGGTAAGCAGGATCACCGGCATGTCCGGATTGCAATCCCGAATCTGCCGGAACAGCGCAATGCCTTCCTCGCCGGAAGTGGTATCGGCATGGAAGTTCATGTCCTGGATGACCAGATCGATGCCACCGCGTGCCAGCAGCGCAAGTCCGGCATCGGGCGTATCGGCCTCCAGCACGCGAATGTCGTGCAGGGAGAGCAGCACGCCAAGCGCAATGGCCACGGAAGGGTTGTCGTCGATGACCAGAACGGTAGGCATGAAAAGTCGGCAGAAAGGGGCGGTAAATTACGGGTGAAGCGTAAATGCGTTCGCCATCGCTGGCACGGATCGGCCCGTCGGGGGCCACATCATGGCGCGATCTGGATCATCGCCACGTTGATGCGCAAAGGTGTGGCGCAGGTTCACGCCGTTCGCGTCGCAATCGCCGGCGGCACCGCTGCCGCGCGTCGCGCCGGGCCCAATACCGCGATCTGCCCGAGCAACCACAACGCCAAGGCACCCAGCGGCAAGTAATACAACGGCAGCCGCGCCAGCTCATACGCGCTCATCAACCATTGATTGATGCCGTAAGCGGCCAGCATGCCCAACACGATGCCGATGCTGGCAAGGATGAAGTTCTCGGTCTGGAAATAGCGCAGGATCTGGCCCTTGGTGGCTCCCAGGGCACGCCGCACGCCGATCTGCTTGGTGCGTTGCTGCACCCAGAAACTGGCCAGCCCGACGATGCCCAAGGCCGTCACCAGCAGCAGAGCCAGACAGACGATGCCCAGCAGCCATGCCATCGAACGCTGCTGTTGGTAGAAATCGTTGCGCAGCTGGTTGAAGGTCTTGGTGTTGTTTTCGAGTATGACCCGCGTCGGGCCGTTCTGGCGCAAAGTCTCGATGGCGGCCTGCATCACTTCGGCCCGCCGTTCCGGCGACGTTCGCAGGATGTACTGCGCACCCACATCGTAGGTCGGCCGGATCGGGTAAACCATCGCGTACTCGCGCGCCGAGGGGCCGCCTTGCCGGCTCGGCCGCACCAGATGCTCGACGATGCCGACGATCTGGATCGGATCAGCGCCGGTGTAGAACACCTTGCCCAGGGCGCTCTCGCCGGGAAACAACCGCTCGCCCATGGCCTGGGTGATGATGGCCGAAGCCACTCGCGCCGAATTTTCGGCCCAGACCGAATAGTCGATGTATTCGTCCAGGGTGAAGTTGCGCCCCGCCACCAACTTCAGACCGAAGGTCTCGATGAAGTCTTCGTTGCCCATGTAGCTGCTGGCGTTGAGCGTGGGGCGCTCCTGCTCCGGCATCAGATTCACGCCGCTGTTCCAGGAGGAATTGACGAACGGAATCTGGTTGCTCGTGGTCACCGCCTGCACGCCGGGCAGGCCGCGCAGCAAGGCAAGATCCGATTGCGTCTGTGCTTTGGCGTCGGCTTCATTGCCGACGGGAATGATCTGGATGCGCAACAACTCGTCCACGGCGATGCCGTGAGGTTCGTTCATTTCATTCACGCGCTCGCCGATCATGAAAAGCGCGTTGCAGATGATCGCGCAGGTCAACGCGATCTGGAGGACGATCAACGAGGCGGCGGTCTTGTGCCGCATCAAGGTGGAAAGGATGGGACGGATTTCCATGGTGGTGTTCTACCTTTGCTTGCAGGTCGGGCCTTTGCCCGGGCCGTGGCGATTCATGCGTTGTGTGTGTGCCGGAAACGTGGCGCGCTATTGGCTCTTGAGCTGCATCGCCGGAGTGACTTGCATGGCACGCCAGGCCGGCAACAGACCGGCCAGCAAACTGGCGAGGATGGCCAGTGCGAACGTGATCAGCAGCATGGTCGAATCCAGCCGCGCCAGTTCCGCGTAGCCGGCCGGTTGCTGACGAATGCCCCACAGGCCCAACAGCGACAGCCCCAAGCCGAGCACGCCGCCGGCGATGCCGATCGTGCCGGCCTCCACCAGACACTGCTTGAAGATCTCGATGCGCGGCGCGCCCAAGGCGCGACGCACGCCGATTTCACCGCTGCGGCGCAGGAACTTGGCCAGCAACAGGCCGACCGTGTTGAGCAGACACACCAGCAGGAACCCCAAACCCAGCCACATCTGCATGACCACATCGCTCGGCACGATGCGATTGAACTCCAGCCACGCCATCACGTTGCGCAGGCGTGTGTTGGGTTCACGTTCGTAGCGGCCTGCGGCTTTCTGCTGTGCCGAGTAATTGTCCAGATAGGCCTTGTAGTCGGCGGCCTGCGCGGCGCTCTCCAGTTCCACCCAGTACTGGATCCAAGTGCAGGGCGCGTTGAGGCCGGTTTCATCGCCATCGAAGTTGAGCCAGCAGTTCATGCTGCCGTTGCGGCCATATTTGAGGTCACGCGAGGTGGAAAAAGGCAAGAACACATCTTCGATCTCGCCGAAACGGCTCTGATTCATGTCGTAGAACTTCGGCGTCGGGCGCCAATCGTCCAACACGCCGGTGATGCGCAGCGCCGTATTGCCGATCAGCAATGACTTGCCGACGCTGTCTTCTCCACCGAACACGCGCTCGTTCAGTGATTTGGAAATGACCACGATGCGCGCGCCGACATCGTCATCCTCGGCGCTCCAGCCGCCGCCAAACAGGAACGGGGTGGCAAACATCGGGAAGAAATCCGCGCTGGTGTAGCGCGCATCGGTATAGAACGGCGACAGGTCGCTGCGCTCTGGCGTGATCGTCACCGCGCCGCCGGTCATCATGGCCTGACGCAACCCTCGCTTTTCGCGCAACAAGGCTTCCGCATCGAAGCGAGTGACCTGCCGTTCCGGCTCATCGCCGGGAATCTGGCCACGCAGGCTTTCAGGATCCAGCTGCACATAGAACACGCGATCGCTCTTGTCGGGCATCGGATCGCCGGACAGCACCCGGAACACCGTCAGCGTGGTCATGCAGGCGGCAATGCCCATCGCGATGGCCAGCACCATCAGCGCCGTCAGCGCCTTGTTGCGCTTGAAACTGCGCAGCGCCAGATTGAAGTAATAGCCGAACATGGGAACTCCTCAGTGCGCTGCCGCTGCCAGACGCGAGGGCATGGCCAGATCGGTGGCGATGCCATCGACGATGTGCACGTTGCGCTGTGCGCGTGCGGCCAGTTCCGGATCGTGCGTCACCATGACGATGGTGGTGCCCTGCGCATTGATCTCCTCCATCAGCTCCATGACGCTGCGCGCCATCTGCGAATCCAGATTGCCGGTGGGTTCGTCGGCCAGGAGCAGGCGCGGGCTGCCGGCCAAGGCGCGGGCAATGGCGGCGCGTTGTTGCTGGCCGCCGGACAGTTCCGCCGGAAAATGCCGCATGCGCGATCCCAGGCCCACTTGCGCCAACGCCTTTTCGATGCGCGCCTTGCGCTCGGCCGCCGGCAGGCCGCGATAGCGCAAGGGCACGTCACAGTTGTCAAACAGGTTGAGATCGGGAATCAGGTTGAAGCCCTGGAAGATGAAACCGATCTTCTCGTTGCGCAGGCGCGAGCGGGCGTTGTCGTTGAGCCCGGTCACATCCACGCCATCCAGCACGTAACTGCCGCTGGTATAGGTTTCCAGCAAGCCGGCGATGTTGAGGAAGGTGGTTTTTCCCGAACCGGAAGGCCCGGTGACGGCGACGAATTCACCTTCCGCCACATGCAGGTCGAGCGAACGCAGGGCATGGGTTTCAACCAGTTCGGTGCGGTAGACCTTGGTGATCTGGCTCATGGTCAGCATGGGGGATTCCTTTCTGGATTTGGATACGGATGGGATGAAGGCAGGCGCGGCGCCGGGTGGGGCGATCAGAGGGATTTACAGGCCACGGATGCGGACGCGTTCGTGGCCACTGAACTGGTCTGTCCCGGAAACGACGATGCGATCCCCGGGCTTGAGGCCGGAGATGATTTCCACCGCATTGAGGCTGCTCACGCCGGCCTGGATCGGACGCCGTTCGGCAGTACCGCCGGCATCGATCACCCAGGCGAAGCGACCACCGTCCTGCTCCAGGAAAGGCCCGCGTTCCACCATCAGCACGTTCTCGCGCTTGTCCAGCACGATGCGTGCGGAAAGGCGCTGGTTCTGACGCAGGCCGGGCGGCTGATTGCCTTCGGCGAAACGCAGGCGCGCGGTGACTTCGCCATTGACCACTTCCGGTGACACCGCCGACACCTGTGCGGCGTAGTCGTTGCCGTTGCTGCGAATCTGCGCCGGCACGCCGATGGCAAGATCACGCGCAAAACTTTCCGTGACGCGGATTTCCACTTCGAACAAACTCAGATCCACGACACCGAGGATCGCGGCGTTGATCGCCACGTTGGTGCCCTGCGCCACCTGCACCTGTCCGACCTGTCCATCGAACGGCGCGCGCAGAGTGAGGGCATCGACCTGGCGTTGCAGTTCATCCACCACGGCTTTCTGGCGCTCGGCCATGAGCTGTTTGTTCTGCGCATCGATACCCGCGCCCTGACTCTGGAGACGCTGGCTCTGGCGTGCCGCGGCCAGGCCGACTTCGGCCTTGCGCAGGTTGTCGCGCGCCCGATCCAGATCGTTGCGCGGCACGGCACCGCGTTCGAAAGCACGCTCGTTGCGCTCCAGATCACGCTGCGCGGCGGTGTGGTCGATGTCGGCTTGATCGAGCAGCTTCTGCGCGTCGAACCGTGCCAACTGCGCATCCAGCCCGGCGCGGCGCGATTCGCCTTCCAGGCTGGCCAGCGTGGAGGATTCCTGTACCAGACGGCTGCGCAGTTCCGGGCTGTCGATGGTGGCCAGTTCCTGGCCTTTCACCACTACATCGCCAGCCACCACCTTCAGCGCGACGGTGCCGCCGGCGATGGCATACAGCGTCGGGCTGTTGGCGGTGATGACGCGGCCTTCGGCGGAAATGTCGCGCACCAGATCACCCTGCCGCACTTCGGCGATGCGCAGGCGCGACACATCCAGCGAACTGCCTGCATCCGACCAGCGCGACACCATCCACGTCATCGCCAGCACCAGCAGCACGATGCCGGCGCCGATCAACACCCAGCGGCGCTGCGAGGTGACGTTGGAAACAAGAACCTGATCCTGGGCAGAGGTATCGCGAATCATGGGCAGGGCATACGAGAGCAAGTTGGATGAATGAATGCAGATTGCATGCCAATCAAATCTCCATCGCAACATGTTGTTTGTCATGGATTTTCCATTTCAGCACCTGCTGTCCGCCCTGTCCGGCCGGACGT
>JAEXRB010000195.1 GCA_023438325.1 Pseudomonadota bacterium
GTGTAGGCCGGGGCATCCAGGCGTTGGCTGATGCGCGCTGCCTGGGAGAACCATCCGGAGTGCATCGCGAAGTTGGACAGGTCCGCCATCACGTGTCGGGCCAGCACACGCACGTTGGCATGGAGCCTGAAGCGCGTGACCGGGAAGGCCTTCCGCAACAGATCGACGATGGCCTCATCCAGCCGCCCCATGCTTTGCGGCACGAGTTGCACGTGCTCGGTCGACAGGCGGCCGAAGCAGGGTTCGATCGGCGGCGTGGCGAGGTGCCGCGCCGCGTCCTCATGGCGCAGGCCGGGCCAGCAGGCCAGGGAGACGTGGGCCTTCATAGCGCGGTCTCCGTGTAGTCGGTCTCGATGATGTAGTCGTTGTGTTCGAGGCGAACCGTGCCGGCCTCGCAATCGAACACGACTTCACCGTAGCCGCCTTCGTTGTTTTCCCAGCCGCCGTGATGCCGCGCTACGGCCTCCATCGCGTAGTCGCAGAGTGCTGCGTCGAGCGGTTCCTCCTGCTGGTCGATCGAGGTTGTCCATTGCCCGTTGGCGTGGTCGTAGCGTTCGCGGAACACCAGGACGGTGCCTGCCAGGTCGACGGACGCGCCATCGCCAGAAAAGGCTCCTGCGCCGTCAGCGCATCCCTCGTCGCCGCCGCCGTGATAGCTCACGGTAGCGCGGACGGCACCCGCGCGCTTGAGCGCGTCGAGCAGTTGGGTCTTGTTGCGCGCCAGGCGCTCGGGTTCGGAAAGCGGCAGTGCCGCTTCCGGAAGGGGGGAATCAGGGTTCATCGTTTCCTCATTGAAAAGAAGCGAGGGACGAACCGACCCGCAAGGGGCGGAACGCCCCTCGGGGTGACACGATGTCCGGCGGTTAGGCGGACGGTGGAAATGCGGCGATCAAGACCGCGAAGGGCCTGTGCCGCGGGAAGAACGCGGGGAAGCGGGCAGTACGCTGACGCGCCACTCGCCGGACGGCTCCGCGATGTCGCTGTAGAGCGTGGCGTGGCGCCACGACCTGGGCACGCAGTCGGGGAACAGTTCGATCAGGCTGCAGAGACAGCGAACGTCCCAGTCGTCGATCCGGCGCAGGCCGGCCTCGCGCACCTGCAGGAGCAGTTGCGACCAGTGGTACCGGCCGTGCTCGGCCTGCCAGCGGGCCTGCTGCGCCAGCCAGTCCGATGGGTGCGGCGGCGGAAGCGACAGCGTGAAGGACCGCAGCGCGTCGCGTTCGGCGGCGACCATGCGGATGAAGGGCAGCAAGGCCCGATAGCTCGGGCTGTCGCCGTCGTGGTGAACGCCTCGATAGACCGCCTCGGCATCGACCGCGGCGGAGAAGATCCGCCCGGCATGTGTTTTGATGGTCTCGAAATACATCTCGGCAGGACGACGCGAGGCGACGTCCGCCGTGTTGGTCGGGGGCATGAAGATTCTCCTGAGCGCAGCGCCCACTCGGGGTGCTGCGCGAGAACGGCCTTGTCCAGGGGACGGACCGGGATTACTGGAAAATGCGCGGCTCGACGGTCTCGCCGCACATGAACGCGACGTAGGCGCCGGCCTTGCCGATTTCGGAGAAGCGCGCGATGACGCCATGGGCGTCATGGACTTCCCAAGGAAGGTCTGCGGCGTCCCCGTGCCGGATGGCGAGATCCGGTGCGCGGTAGGCCGGGTGGCGGAAGAGGAACTTGCCGCTCTCCCAATCCACGATGCCTAGCAGGCTGGCCGTGAGGATGGTGCCACCGCCGTTTTCTCCCGGCTCGATCAGCAGCGGGACCTTGAGGGTTCCCGTCGAGCGGCCGATTTTTCCGACGACATCGTGCTCGTCGAGCCAGGCGCGGCCCGTCGCGGTGTCGCCCTGGATCAGCCTGACCTTGTTGCCGGCGTTGCGGCAACGTTCCAGAACCCGGGCGACCTTGGGGTCCGTGCCGGGGTCGAAGTAGGTCTTGCGGCTCAGCGGCGATGCGCCCCAGGCCTGGATGCTCGACAGATACTTCTGGTAGCCGCCGAGTGCGCCGAAGTCATCGGCGCCGAACGCGAGTTCTGGCCGCCCCAGGCGCTCGGCGATCTGGTTGGCGTGATCCCGCGCGTTGGCGAAGCCGAAGCACGTGTAGCCATGGCCGTGATCGAGCACGTACAACTGCCGCTCGGTGTTGAGGGTGATGTTCGTCATGGGACGTCTCACCCTTTCCGAAGGCTGCCTTGCGGCGCGCCCTCGACCTGTTTGATGGCGCGCAGGCGCAGTACCGAGATATTCGTGCCCGACGCCTTGAAGGCACCGGGCGGCAAGGCTTCGACCTCGGCGCCGATGTTCTCCACGAAGGCGCGGAAGTTGCGTTGGGCTTTGGTGCGCCCGGTCCGCCAGCCCGGCGAGGTGAGGCTGACCAGCACGCCCCCCGGACGCAGGAAACGCCACATGTGGATCACATGGGTGATGTCCTGATCCTTGCTGAAGGGCGGGTTGGCAATGACCGCATCGAAGAGCCCGATGTCGGCGAGGCTCAGGGACAGGAAATCCCGCTCGACCACCTCGAAACCCTTGTCTCGGAGGATCTGGGAGCTCGGCCCGTCGATCTCCACGGCGATCACCTTGGCGTCGGCGGCGCGGGCCGGTTCGGCCAGGGCGCCTTCTCCTGCAGAGGGTTCGAGCACCCGCGTGCCGGTCAGATCGCCCAGGCATTCCATGGCCCAGGCCACTGTTTCGGTGGCCACATTCTCCGGGGTGAAGAAGGCCTGCCGCTCTTTCTTGGGGTTGGGCTTTTCGCCGCCCCGCAAGCGGTTCAGAACCTGTGCGACGTCGATCGCCGCGCCAAACTGAAAGCCGTTGCGGCTGTAGACGCCGCCGGCATTCAGGACCAGCGTCTTGATGCGCGCGTAGTGCCGCAGACGCCGGGTGGGCAGCTCGATGCGCTGCCCCTTTGCCCGCAACAGGGCCATTTCACCGTGCAGCGATGCGGGCTCCGCCTCTGCGTCTTTCACCGGCTCGGGCGCCTGCAATTGCAGGGCCGTCTTCTCGAACGTTTCGACCTGCTCATCCGTCATCCGGATCAGCAGGCGCGAACCGAGGATCTGCTGGTATTTCAGCCACAGGGTGCGTTGCTCCCGGCGGTACTCGACGTAGAAGTCGTCGGCCACCCGGACGTTGCGCAGCGAATAGACCACGCCGCTGTCCAGCACCGCCTGGATCAGCCCTTCATAGAGCTTCAGGGCGATCTGCGGTCGGCTTCCAGCGGTCTGGTTGGCTTCGACGGATGCGGGGAGACCGAATATCCGCAGGACGCTGCGGTCGTGTGGATCGGCCGCGATCACAGCGGCCAGGATGCGGGGAAACTGCTCGGTCGCAAGGATCGGGGTGGGCTCGTCGGCCCAAGGGGTGAAGGACATGCTCGACTCCTGATGAAGACGCGGGATGTCCTTGCCCGACGGGGCAAGGATCCCCGTCGGGTGGATGAATGAGGCCGTGTGGCCTGGGTGGTCAGTGGCCGGTCGGCGCGGCCGGGCCAGGCGCGCTCCCTAAAGAGCGCGATGGCCGGTTGCCGAGGGTCAATCTCAAGCGGCTTGGCGCAAGGCCGTGAAGAGCTGCTGCGCCGGGCCGTGGTCTCCGTTTTCGAGTGCCATGCAGGCCCGCGCGACATGCAGATCCACGGTCGGCATCGGTATCTCGATCGCTTCGACGCGAACCAGCACCTCGCCCTGGCGCGAGCGCACCGTGAGCGTGCCGCGACCTTCGGTCCAGTCGGCTTCGGTCAGATCGGTCGGATCCGCCTTGTGCCGATCCACGGCCAGTTGCACGGCGAGCGTGAAGCTCTCGACGACGGCCACGTCCTCGAGGTCGCCGTATTCGCGAGCGAAGAAGCGCACCTCGTAGTCGCTCGGAGCGCGCGGCAGCAGCTCGTCGAGCAGCGGCAGCGGCGGGAAGGGCGGCAGCGGTGGCGCTTCGGAGGCGTTGATCGGCCGTACGACCTGATCGCTGTGCAGGCGATCGAGCTTCAGCAGCAGGGCGTCCGCATGGTTCCTGTCCTCAAGGACGAGGCTGGTGCGCATCTTCAAGACCTGCTCCATCATCAGGTGCAGTTCCTGGGCGATGGCGCGT
This sequence comes from Pseudomonadota bacterium, assembly GCA_023438325.1. Lineage (GTDB taxonomy): Bacteria > Pseudomonadota > Gammaproteobacteria > Xanthomonadales > Xanthomonadaceae > Denitratimonas. Next base: position 4,080 of record JAEXRB010000195.1, read on the forward strand.
TCAGCACGGTGCTCGATCGAGCGCAGGATGTCGGAAACGGTACTCATGATGGTTGGGCTCCTTTCGAGTGAGCGAAAAGTCAGGGGAAGCCGCCGTGCACATGCAAGGCGGCTGGGG
>JAEXRB010000013.1 GCA_023438325.1 Pseudomonadota bacterium
CCTCGAATCGGGGCTGCAGGTCTTCGAGCACCTGCGGCGGCAACAGGTGCCGGGCGTGTTGTTGAAGGATGAGGAAGGTAAGCGCCACCGATGGCTCCATGACAGGCAGGAACACGTCGGCAGCACCCGCCACCCAGTGCCAGCCGGCGGGCTTGGCGCCATCTGACTCAATGGAAAACAGTTCGGCCAACTTTTCCAGATCGCGCTGCACCGTGCGCAACGTGGTGACAAAACCCTGCGCATCGAGTTCGCGCTGCAACTCGCGCACTGATTTCTTACGCTGGCGCGGAACCAGCCGGAGCAACTGGATCAAACGCAGGCTGGTGTCGCTGGAGGAATGACCCATGGCAGTAGCAGGCTCAAGGCAAACGGCATGGTCATCGCGGGCGTGAGTGCCAAGAAAACCCAGACAACCGAAATCCCATCATCAGATTTCCCTGCGACAGGCGATGTCGTATTCAGGCCTGTCACTCGCTGCGCCCTCGGCGCGACGAAGCAGGCAACCTTGCCCGCATTCCCACCCGAATCCGTCCAATCCCGAGTGACTGCTTGACAGCCGCCCGCCCAACGTGGCCTGCTTGCGCCATGTTGCTGCGCACCACGACCATGACCATGACGATTACCACTCCATCCGGGGTGCGTCCGGTCGTGTGCTGAAGAAGATACGAACCCGGCTCCGCACCCCGACGAGGATGCGGGGCGCGTAGCGAACCCATCCAACGCGGAAGCGGGCCACCACTCACGAGGCCCCTGATGAACGCGCTCCCTGTTGCCGAATCCGAAGTCGCCGCCAAACCTGCCGACGCTGTTGTCGCGCACAAGTTCGGTGGATCCAGCGTGGCCGATGCAGCGCGCTATCGCCATGTGGCGCAACTGCTCGGCGAGCGCGACGATCCGGTGCAAGTGACGGTGGTTTCGGCGATGAAGGGCGTCACCGATGCGCTGATTGCGCTGGCCGATGCGGCTGCCAGGAACGAGAGCTGGCCGGCGCAACATGCGGCACTGCACGAAAAACACCGCGCCACCGCGCGCGAACTGCTGGGCGAACACGCCGCGCTCACGCTTGTCTGGCTGGACGCACAATTCCAGGAACTTTCCGCCATTCTCGCCGCGCTCGCCTTGCTCGGCCCTTCCGGCGCGGCGGCGAAAGAGCGCGTGCACGGATTGGGTGAAGTCTGGTCGGCGCGGCTGCTGGCCGATGCGATGCGGGCTTCGGGTGAAGACGCCATCTCGCTGGATGCGCGCGATGTACTGGTGATCGGCCGCAATGATCTGGGCGTGGCCGTGGATTGGGACAGCAGCGCGGCGCGGCTGGCGCAGTGGCGTGCGAAGCATCCGCACAAACGCATCGTGGTCACGGGGTTTGTCGCACGCGATGCCGATGGCGTGGCCACCACGCTCGGGCGCAACGGCAGCGATTTTTCCGGCGCCATCTTCGCGGCATTGTTCTGCGCCTGCGAACTGCACATATGGACCGATGTGGATGGCGTGCTCTCGGCCGATCCGCGCGTGGTGCCCGATGCGGTGTTCCTGCCGCGCATTTCCTACGACGAAGCCTGCGAACTGGCCTACTTCGGCGCCAAGGTCATCCACCCGCAGACGATGGCTCCGGCGATCGCACGCAATCTGCCGATCCTGATCCGCAACAGTTTCAACCCCGGCCATCCCGGCACGCGCATCGATGCACGCGGCGATGAAGGCAGTGCTTCGCCCGCCAAAGGTTTGTCGCTGGCCTCCCATCTCGCGCTCCTGAACGTGGAAGGCAGCGGCATGATCGGCGTGCCCGGCACCGCCGAGCGCGTGTTCGCCACGCTGCACGATGCCAATGTCTCGGTGGTGATGATCTCGCAGGGTTCTTCGGAACATTCGATCTGTTGCGTGGTGCGCGAGGCGCAGGCACACACCGGGAAAATCGCACTGGAACGGGCTTTTGCGCAGGAACTGGCGCAAGGCCAGATCCAGAAGGTCACACTGGAAACCGGTATCAGCGTGCTCGCCGCCGTGGGTGATGGCATGGCCGGGCGGCCCGGCGTGGCGGCACGTTTCCTGAGCACGCTGGCGCGCGCACGCGTGAACCTGCGCGCCATCGCGCAGGGCGCTTCGGAGCGCAACATTTCCGTGGCCATTGCCAGCATCGATGAGTCCAAGGCGCTGCGCGCCGCGCATGCCGGTTTCTGGCTCTCACCACAGACCATTTCCGTGGGCGTGATCGGCCCCGGCAAGGTCGGCGCGGCCTTGCTCGATCAACTCGCCCGCACCGCTCCGCAATTGCTGCGTGATGCCAATCTCGACCTCCGCCTTCGCGCCATCGCATCCAGCCGCAGCATGTGGCTGGGCGAGCATGATGCGAACTGGCGCGAGCGCTGGTCGGAGGCGGTAGCGGTGGATCTGGATGCCTTCGTCGACCACGTCCACGCCACGCATTTGCCGCACGCTGTGATCATCGATTGCAGCGCCAATCCGGACGTGGCCGAACGTTATGCCCAATGGCTGGAATCGGGCATCCACGTGATCACGCCGAACAAGCAGGCCGGTTCCGGCCCGATCGAGCGCTATCACCGCATCAAACGCGCGGCATGGACCGGCGGTACGCGCTTCCGCTACGAAGCCACCGTCGGCGCCGGCCTGCCGGTGATCCAGACCTTGCGCGACCTGATTTCCACCGGCGATGAGCTGCACTCCATCGAAGGCATCTTCTCCGGCACCTTGGCGTGGTTGTTCAACAAGTACGACGGCCACCAGCCGTTCTCGGCCTTGGTGCGCGAGGCGCACGCGCTCGGCTACACCGAACCGGATGCGCGCGATGATCTGTCCGGCACCGATGTGGCGCGCAAGCTGGTGATTCTGGCGCGAGAAGCCGGGCGCGAATTGAGCCTTTCCGATGTCGAAGTGGAATCGCTGATTCCCGCCGGGCTGGAATCCGGCAGCGCCGAAGACTTCCTTGCCGGCCTGCCCATGCACGACGCCGCGATGCAGGCGCGCTTCGACAGCGCCCGCGCCAGCGGCCAGGTGTTGCGCTATGTCGCCAGCCTCAGCCGCGACGGACGTGCGCGTGTCAGCTTGCAGGCGCTGCCGGAAAGCCACGCCTTCGCGCATCTCAAGCTCACCGACAACGTGGTGCAGTTCACCACGCAGCGCTATTGCGACAACGCCATGGTGGTGCAAGGCCCGGGCGCCGGGCCGGAAGTCACCGCCGCCGGCGTGTTCTCCGATCTGCTGCGGGTGGCGGCAGCCCTGGGCGCCAGAGTCTGAGCTCCACATCATGCCCGGTATGCTTGCCGATCCCGTTCCATCCAGCGAATTTCCTGCATGAGCTTGAGCACCGCCACCGCGTTTTCTCCCGCCAGCGTCGGCAACGCCTGCGTCGGCTTCGACCTGCTCGGCCACAGCTTCGCCGGCGCCGGCGACCGGGTGACGACACGTCGCATCGATGCGCCTTGCGTGCGCATCCGCGCTATCGGCGGCCTCGATCTGGCCCTGCCACTGGATGCCGAGCGCAACACCGCCGGCCAGGCTTTGATCGCGCTGCGCAAGGCGCTCCACTTGCCGTTCGGTTTTGAAATCGAGATCGAAAAAGGCATTCCGCTTGGTTCGGGCATGGGCGGTTCGGCGGCATCGTGCGTGGCCGCTCTGGTCGCCGCGAATGCGCTGCTGGATGAGCCGCTGTCGCGCGAGGCGCTGTATCCCTTCGCGCTCGATGGCGAATCGGTGGCGAGCGGTTCGCGCCATGGCGACAACGTCGGCCCGATGCTGCTCGGCGGCCTGGTGCTCACCACCGCCGAACGCATGGTGAAAATCGATGTGCCCGATGCATGGCATTGCGTGCTGGTGCACCCGGAGCAAGTGCTGGAAACCCGCCGCGCCCGCGAGGCGCTGCGCGGCGACTACGCGCTTGGCCAGTTTGTTTCCCAATCGGCCAATCTCGCGCAGGTCTTGATCGGCTGCATGCGCGGCGACGAGGCACTGTTACGCGCCGGCTTTGTCGATGTGCTGGTGGAACCGCGCCGCGCGCCGCTGATTCCCGGTTTCGCGCAGGTGAAGCAGGCGGCGCTGGATGCCGGCGCATTCGGTGCGAGCATTTCCGGCGCCGGGCCGAGCGTGTTCGCATGGTTTGCAACCAAGCCCGAGGCCGAAGCTGCCGCCGGGCCGATGCAGGCAGCGTTTGCCGCGGCGGGATTTTCCAGTCAATCGTATGTCTCGCCGGTCGCCGGGCCGCGCGCGGAGGTGCTGTGATGCGTTTTGTTTCCACTCGCGGCCAAGCCGCTGCCGCCACGTTGTCCGAGGCCATCGCCGCAGGCTTGGCACCCGATGGCGGGCTGTACGTGCCGGAAAGTCTGCCGACGCTTTCGCCCGCGGATTTCAACGGCAAAACCAACCTGCCCGACATCGCCGCGACGCTGCTGCGCCCGTTTTTTGCAGGCGATGCACTGGCGCCGGAGCTGGATGCCATCTGCGCCGAAGCTTTCGACTTTCCCGCACCAGTGCGCGATCTGGGCGACGGCACGTTTCTGCTTGAGCTGTTCCACGGCCCCACCGCCGCGTTCAAGGATTTCGGCGCGCGCTTCCTCGCCTCGTGCCTGACACGCCTGCGCGCCGGAGCGGAAAAGCCACTGACGATCATCGTGGCCACCTCCGGCGATACCGGTGCGGCGGTCGGCGGCGCGTTCCACGGCACTCCCAACCTGCGCGTGGTGATCCTGTATCCCGATGGCCGGGTTTCACCGCGTCAGGCGCATCAACTCGGCGCCTTCGGCGACAACGTGCATGCGCTGCGTGTGGCCGGCAGTTTTGATGACTGTCAGGCACTGGTGAAACGTGCCCTCAACGATGCCGAGCTGCAAACCCGCCTACCGCTGAGTTCGGCCAATAGCATCAGCCTCGGGCGGCTGCTGCCGCAGATGAGTTATTACGCGAAAGCTGCGCTGGACCATTTCCGCGCACACGGCGAAAAACTCAATTTCGCCATCCCCACCGGCAACCTCGGCAACGCGCTGGCCTGCATCCTGGCGCGCCGCATGGGTCTGCCGATTGGCGAGATTTTGCTCGCCACCAATGCCAACGACGTACTGCCGGTGTTCTTCGACGGCGGCGATTACACCCCGCAAGCCAGCATCGCCACGCTCGCCAACGCCATGGACGTGGGTGCGCCCAGCAATTTCGAACGTCTGCGCTGGTTGTATCCGAATGATGAGGAACTACGCGAATCCTTCCGCGCCATCAGCGTGAACGATGCGGAAATTGAAGCCACCATCCAGGATGTCTGGGATCGCCACCTGTTCGCCATCTGCCCGCACACCGCCACGGCAGTTTTTGCGCTCGATAGTCTGGCGCTGGACGGCAGCTGGGCCGTCGCCGCCACCGCGCATCCAGCCAAGTTCGAAAGCATCGTGGAACCTCTCGTCGGCGCGCACGTGCCGCCCCCGCCGGCGTTGGCCGAACTGTTGCAGCGCCCGGCTCACGCCGACCCGGTCCCCGCCGATTACGACGCCTTCGTCGCCGAACTGCGGCGCGAGTAAGACTCAGCGCGGCGGCAGCGGCGGCCGGTCGTTGCGCACTTCCGGCCACTGCTGGGGCACCTTTCGCACCGACTCGCGCGCATAGCCGATGTCCACCAGGGCCTGCACCAGCGCCTCGTACTCGACGTCATCGATCTGCGGCGTGCGCGCCATGATCCAGGCGTAATCGCGCTTGCTGCGCGCCACGATGGTGGCGCGATAGTCCGGATCCAGATGCACGATCACGAACTCGGCCTTGACCGGCCAGACGAAACGCATGCCCCAGACCGCATTGCCGGTGCTGGGCCGCACGAAACCCACCGGACGCATGGTTTCCAGTGGCGCATCGAAACCGCCTTCGCGGAAACGGAAGGTGGTCTGCACCCGGCCCTTGGCATCGAGCGCATAGCTTTCCACTGCATTGAACGCCTCGCGCTCGGCACGGCTGGGCACATGCGCGATGACGTACCAATCGCCCATGTAGCGCTCGATATCCACATGCGCCACCGGCGTCACCGTCGGCGGCTGATGCGCACAGCCGGCAAGCGCGGCCACGGCCATGCCGGTGATCGCCACGAGCCGGCTCATCGCCCACCCGCCTTGGCGAAACGGTAGTGCGCCACCAACCACTGCTGCCCGCCGGCATAGCCGAACAGCTCGGCGCAGGCCATCCAGAACATGCGCCAGCGCTGGAACCACAGCGCCGCCGTCGCGCCGTAGGCCGGTATCAGCACCTGCATCAGCGCATCGCGGCTCGCGTCCTGGCGTTGCAACCAGTGGTTGGCGGTGCGCTGGTAGTGGCGGCCATCCAGCAGCCAACGTTCCTCCAGCGCCAGGTCGCGCTGGAAGAACGCCAGCGTGTCGGCCGAGGGCATCAGGCCTCCGGTGAAGAAATGCCGGCCCATCCAGTTGTCGTCGCCAGCGGTTTCGAACGGATACAGCGCGGTACGGTGGCAGAAGATGTGCACGAACAGTTGCCCGTGCGGGCGCAGCCAGCCGGCGATGCGCGAGAGCAACGTCTCGTAGTTTCGTACGTGCTCGAACATCTCGATCGACACGCAGCGGTCGAAACGCTCCGCCTCCAGTTCCAGCCGATTCACGTCGCAGGTCAGCACGCGTACGTTGCGAAGGCCGCGTTCGGCACAGCGCGACAGGATGAACTCGCGCTGCGGGCGGGAGTTGGATACCGCCGTGATGTGCGCATTCGGGTAGCGCTGCGCCATCCACAGCGTCAGCGATCCCCAGCCGCAGCCCAGCTCGAGGATGTCCTGGCCATCGGCCAGCCCGGCGCGCTCGCCATACAGCGCCAGCATCGCTTCCTCGGCCTGCGCCAGGGTTTCGTCGCCGTTCGGGTAGAGGCAGCAGGAATACTTCAGCCTTGGGCCGAGACACTGCTGGAAAAAAGCCGGCGGCAGCTCGTAATGCTGTCGGTTGGCCGCATCGGGGTGGATCGCCACCGGACTGTCGCGCAATGCCGCCAACTGCCGCAGGAAGCGAGCGGACTGCGCCTCGATGCCGCCGCCCGCCTCTTCGCGCAGGCGCTGCGCGCACAGGCGTCGGATGCCCAGGCGCAACAGGGCATCGGGTACCAGGCCGCGCTCGGCCAGGCCGAGCAGGCCGGGCGCGGCGCGGTCGATGGGCAAGGCGTCCAGCGTGTGTGCCGGCAGGTCGTTGGCGGTACTCATGGAGATTTCCTCGGGAACCAGGGGAAGAACATCGGCGTCGTGCGCTGGTAGTGGTGATAGTCCTGGCCGCGCGTGCGCAGGGCCTGCATCTCGGTGAACGGAATCCCGCTCAGCCAGCGCAGGAACACGAACATCAGCACCGGCCCGCTCCAGGCCAGCCACGCCAGCGGCGAACCCACTGCCAGCAGCGCGTAGGCGAACCAGTGCAGCCATTCAAAGAAATAGTTGGGATGGCGCGAATAGCGCCACCACCCGACACGGCAGACCCGGCCACGGTTGCGCGGGTCGCGCCGGAAGCGCGCCAGTTGCGCATCGGCAACGGCCTCACCGGCCACGCTGCCCAGCCAGACCAGCACACCGGCCATCCACCACGGCGTCGGCCCATCCTGCGGATTGCGCGCCACCGCCAGGAACGGCAGTGCGAACAGCAGCACCAGCAGCGCCTGGGCCTGGAAGAAGGCGAACCAGCGCGCACCGGCATCACCCCACAACGTGCGCAGATGGGCATAACGACCATCCTCGCCTTCGCCATTCATGCGTCGCCACAGGTGCAGCGCAAGGCGCAGGCCCCAAGCACCGCCGAGCACCGCCAACGTGATGCGTGGCCAGAGTGCGCCATCGCCCAGCACCGCCATCAGCACGGCCGCCATGCCCACGCCCGCAGCCCAGAGCACATCGACGATGCCGGCGTTGCAATGGCGTTGCTGCCAGGTCCAGCCGGCGGCCTGCATCAGCGCCGCCAGCAGCCACACCACCAGCAGGGCGAGGCCGGTGTTCATGCGCTGATCCCGGCGCTGGAATCGGCCAGAAAACCCGCTTCGCGCCGGCCCGGCTTGGCGAACAACAGGTGTGCCACGCCGATGGATCGTTCACGGAAGCCGCCTTCGCAATAGGCCAGATAGAACTCCCACAGGCGGATGAAACGTTCGTCGAACCCCTGCGCCCGCACTTCGGGCAACCGCGCCATGAAACGCTCGCGCCACAGTTGCAGGGTGCGTGCATAGGAGCCACCGAAATCGGCCATGTGCAGCAGTGCCAGATCGGTGCTGCGGGTCTTGGCCGCGAGCATCGCCTGGATGGAAGGAATGAACGAACCGGGAAACACATGCCGCTTGATGAAATCCACCGAACGCAATGCCTGCGCGTAGCGGTGGTCCTCGATCGTGATGGCCTGCAACAAGGCCAGCCCGTCGGGCTTGAGCAACTGGCCGATCTTGGCGAAGTAGCCCTCCAGATACGGCGCACCGACGGCCTCGATCATCTCGATGGACACCAGCTTGTCGTACTGGCCCGAGAGGTCGCGGTAATCCTCCAGCAGCACCGTCACGCGATCCTGCAATCCCGCCTGCGCCACCCGCTCGCAGGCCAGCGCATGCTGTTCTCGCGAGATGGTTGTCGTGGTGACATGACAACCGTAGTGGCGCGCCGCATGCAACGCAAAACCGCCCCAGCCGGTGCCGATTTCCACCACCCGATCCCCCGGTTGCAGTTGCAGCGAACGGCAGATGGCGTCGAGCTTGCGCGTGGAGGCCTGCTCCAGCGTATCGGCCGGATCTTCGAACAGGGCCGAGGAATACATCAGGTCTTCGGACAGGAACAGCGCGAAGAAGGCGTTGCCCAGGTCGTAATGCGCCGCGATGTTGCGCCGTGCCCCACTGCGGCTGTTGCCGCGCAGTGCATGCAATGCCCGCATCACCCAGCCGCCGAGCCGTGCGCTGCCGCTTTCCATGCCGTCGAGCAGGTCGCGATTGCGCACCAGCAATCGCACCAGCCCGACCAGATCGTTGCATCGCCATGCGCCATCCATGTAGGCCTCGGCCGCACCCACGCTGCCGTTGCCGGCCACGGCCCGATAGAACGCGGGATCGTTCACCTCGATGTCGATCCGTGCGGCACCTGGCTCGGGCGTGCCCAGCAGCGTCTCGCCCAGCGCATCGGAAATCCGCAGCGGCGCGCCCTGCAGGTTGGTCATCTGCTGCAACAGGCGCGCACGCAGGAAGCGGTCGAACGCGCCGAAATGCACGGAAGGAAGAATGGCGGTATCGGCCAGATCGTTCATGCGGAACCTCGCGGGGGATCGGATGGAGTAACGGAAGCGATGTCGGGATGGGGATGGAACGGCGTGCGCTTGAGCCACAGGCGCAGCGCCTGCCAGTGGATGGCCGCGACGACCTGCGCCGTCATCGCCGGGTAGCGCCACAGCACGCCGGCCAGGTTGGCGGCGGTCAAGGGCTGGCGATGCAGCGACAACGTGGCGTCGAACTCGCGCCGCCCCTTGTCCTGCACCTGCATGTGGACGCGCAATCGCTCGCCCGGTGGGGTGAACGCCCAGCGGTAATCGCGTTCCATCGCCATGAACGGCGAAACGTGGAAACGCTTGGCAAACGCCCAATGCAGCATCGAACCACGGCGCTGCGCCTGCGCCATGGGCAGCACATAGGCATGGCGTTCGCGCCAGGGCGTGTTGGTGATCTCGGCCACGATGCAATCGAGGGTTTCGCCATCGGCGGCGTGGCAGTAGTAGAAACTCACCGGATTGAATACGTAGCCGAAATAGCGCAGATGCGTCAGCAAGCGGATCGGCCCGGCGGGGCGGTATCCGATGCTGCGCTCGACGCGATCCCGCACTGCTTCGGCCAGTGGCACCTGCGCCGGACCGAGGTAATCGCTGCGGCGAAACTCGGCCACATTGCGGCCCGCGCTGGACCAGAGCCAGCGTTCGGAAAAAACCCGGTCGATCTCGTCCAGATCCAGATACAGCTGCGCCATGCGATAGCGGAAGGCATGCGCGTGAGGCGCATGGCGGCGATGCACCACGCTGCCTGCATAGATCGCGCTGTGCAGCGGCGGCGCATCGGTTCCATCGGCACGCATCCTCGTCGCTGCGCTCATGGCGGCGCGCCCTTATTCGCCGCAGCTGCCGCCGGCCATGCGATACCCAACGCCTGCGCCACATCCACCGCGCTGCGCATGCCGTCTTCGTGAAAACCCCAGCCCCAGTAGGCCCCGGCAAACCAGGTGCGGCGCGTGCCCTGTATCTGCGCCCGCCGCGCCTGTGCCGCGACCGATGCGGCGGTATAGACCGGGTGCCGATAGTGCATGCGCCGCAGGATGCGGGCCGGATCGATGGCGGCGGTGCGATTCAACGTCACCACCAGTGGTTCGGGTGCATCCAACCCCTGCAAGAGGTTCATGCAGTAGCTGACGGTGCAGGCATCGTCCCGACCATCCGGCACATGGGCATTCCACGCCGCCCAGGCCTTGCGGTTGCGAGGCAGAAGGCGCGCATCGGTGTGCAGCACCACGTCGTTGTCCTGATACGGGATGGCACCGAGGATGTCGGTTTCGCGCGCATCAGCATCGGCCAGAAGCGCCAGCGCCTGATCGCTGTGGCAGGCCAGCACCACCTGATCGAACGTCTCGCCCGCCGCACCGGCCTGCACCGTCACGCCGCGCTCGTGCCGCTGCACCGCACCTACCGGCGTGGACAAACGCACGGTCACGTTCCAGCTCCGTTGCAGGGCGTCGATGTAGCGCGCCGAGCCGCCGGCCACCACGCGCCATTGAGGCCGTCCGCCGACCTGCAACATCTGGTGGTTGTTCATGAACTGCGCCAGATAGCGCGCAGGGAACTCCAGTATCTGCCGCGAAGGCGATGACCACAGCGCCGAGGCCATCGGCACCAGATGCTCGTCGCGGAAGGCGGCACCGAAGCGATGCCGTTCCAGATACTCGCCCAGTGAAGGCCCCGCCGCATCACCGTGCAGCAACTGCGGCGCGAGGCGATAGAAACGGAAGATGTCGCGCACCATGCCGAGGAAGCGCGGCGAGACCAGATTGCGGCGCTGGCAGAACAGGCCATCGAGCGAGGTGGCGTTGTATTCCAGCCCGCTGGCGGCGTTGTGCACCGAGAAGCTCATCGTGGTGGGCACGGTAGCCACGCCGAGTTCGTCGAACATGCGCGAGAGCAACGGGTAGTGTTCGCGGTTGTGCACGATGAAGCCGGTGTCCACGGCAAAGGCACGGCCCGCCAGTTCGACATCGTGGGTGTGGGTATGCCCGCCCAGGCGGTCATCCGCCTCGAACAAGGTCACCTGGTGCTGGCGCGACAAGAGCCAGGCCGACGTCAGCCCGGCGATGCCCGATCCGACGACGGCAATGCGCAGGCTCATGACCGCGCCCTTTCCAGCACCCGCGCCGGCACCGGTTTCAGGTCGCGCACCAGGCCCAGCCACGCCATCGCGCGCAGCCCGCAGTAGGTCAGGTCGATCTCCCACCAGAAGAAACCCTGGCGGGTCGAGGTCGGGTAGAAATGATGGTTGTTGTGCCAGCCCTCTCCGAAGGTGAGCAGCGCCAGCCAGAGGTTGTTGCGGCTGTCGTCGGCGGTATCGAAGCGGCGCGTGCCGTAGCGATGCGACAGCGAATTGATCGTGACCGTGGCGTGGAACAGCGCCACGGTGGAGACGAAGAACCCCCACACCAGCATCTGCGGCCCATCGGTGCCCAGTTGCGGCGCGATGTGCTCCAGCAGCGCGCCCAGCCCGAACAGTGCCGCCGCCAGTGCCAGCGGTACCGCGGTGTCGTAGCGATCCAGCCAGCGCAGTTCCGGGAAGCGGGCCAGATCTTGCACGCGCGATAGATCGGTACGGAAGCCTGCCGGCGTGAGGAACCAGCCCATGTGACTCCACAGCAGACCGCGCACCCGGGGCGAATGCGGATCGCCTGGGGTGTCGGCATGACGATGATGGTGGCGATGATGCGCCGCCCACCAAAGTGGCCCGCGCTGCACACAGGAGGCACCGACCAGCGCGAAGACGAACTGCATCGTGCGCGAGGTACGGAACGTGCGATGGGAAAAATAACGGTGGTAGAACCCGGTCAGCGCGAACATGCGCAGCGCGTACAACACCACCGCCGTCGCCAGCGCCACCGGAGAAACGCCGACCACGAAAACGCCCAGGCAGCCCAGGTGCAGCACGATAAAGGGCACCGCGCGCAGCCAGTCGATGCGGGTATCGTCGCCGTTTCCGGCCTTGATCGGATCGGATTGGGTATCGAACCAGTGCCGTATCGAGGCAAACATGCCGCTTGCCGCCATTTTCCGCTCCTCCGTCATCGCCCGCCTTCCGCCTTGATCGTTGCAGTACTTACGCAGGCGGGCGGGAATTGGATGCAGGTGCCGGGCGGATTCTTTCGCGCTGACCGCGCATCCGGCTCAGGTACGACAACGCCCGTCCAGCGGCACCTGCAATGCATCCAGCGCCTGCTGCCGCGATGCGGCCTGTTCGTGCAGCTCCTGCGCAAACACGATCCGCACCGGCCGATGCCTGCCGCGCGCATCGCGAATGCTGCCGGTTCCCTCGAAGCGCAGCAGGCGGCGATCGGATTCACGGTAGAACACGCGGGTCTGCGGCGCGGCGAACCCGTACCAGGCATCCAGCCGCATCTGGAACCCGATTTCGCCCACGCCCGCACCCTCACCGTGCTGGCGCAACCGCACCGGAAACTGGCGCAACGCACTGGGCAACAGGAACCTGGCCTGGTGCCGTGAGCCGGCAAGAAGATCATCCCAGTGCGTGCGGACATAGGCATCGAAGCCGGCATCGATCACCGTACCTGCGTCGGGCACGACCGCCTGCGCCATGACAATGGCATCGGCATCGGCCTGCCAGAACGCCTCGCGTCCGCCCGCCACGCCGCGCACTCCTTCGCGGTAACCATCGCGCGCATCCAGCAACTCGAAATCCGGCGACGCCGCAGCGGCGGTTTCCCGCACCTCTTTGCGTGCGAAAGGCAGGCCATCCGGGCAGCGGTACAGCACGATGCGGGTCGCGATGCCGTCAATCTCCAGGCGCCAGTGTTCCTCGCGGTAGAGCAGCGCCCCGCCCTCCAGCGGATACGCCAGCCCGACCTGGGGCTCCACCGACGCGACGGCGGCCCCGGCGCATCCGAGCAGGACGAAAAAAGCGCGTGCGACGATCAAATGGATGGCTCCGGACAGAATGCTGCCTGCCGTTACGCGCATCGAACGCCATCGGATGCATCCACCA
>JAEXRB010000186.1 GCA_023438325.1 Pseudomonadota bacterium
GCGCCCACCACCGAATACGTCAACACCATCCCGCCGCAGATGGAGGCCAAAAGCCCCGGCGACAACGCGATGGAGTGGCGCATCCGTTCGCTGATCCGCTGGAACGCGATGGCGATGGTGGTGCGCGCCAACCGCAAGCCGGGAGATCTGGGCGGCCACATCGCCAGCTTCGCCAGTTCGGCCACCTTGTACGACGTGGGCTTCAACCACTTCTGGCGCGCGCCCAGCGAGAACCACCCCGGCGACATCCTCTGCGTGCAGGGCCATTCCAGCCCCGGCATCTATGCGCGCTCGTTCCTCGAAGGCCGCTTCAGCGAGTCCCAGCTCGACCATTTCCGCATGGAAGTGGACGGGCAGGGCATCGCGTCCTATCCCCACCCGTGGCTGATGCCCGATTACTGGCAGCTGCCGACCGTTTCCATGGGGCTGGGTTCGATTTCGGCCATCTATCAGGCGCGCAACAGCAAGTATCTGGAGCATCGCGGCCTGTTGCCGAAAAGCGATCGCAAAATCTGGTGCTTCATGGGCGATGGCGAGTGCGACGAGCCGGAAAGCTTGGGCGCGATTTCCGTCGCCGGGCGCGAGGGGCTGGACAACCTCGTGTTCGTCATCAACTGCAACCTGCAACGGCTCGATGGCCCGGTGCGCGGCAACGGCAAGATCATCCAGGAACTGGAAGGCGTGTTCCGCGGCGCGGGCTGGAACGTCATCAAGCTGGTGTGGGGCAGCTATTGGGATCCGCTGCTGGCACGCGATACCAACGGCGTGCTGCGCAAGCTGATGATGGAAACCGTCGACGGCGAATACCAGAACTGCAAGGCATTCGGCGGCGCGTACACGCGCGAGCACTTCTTCGGGAAGTATCCGGAAACTGCCGCGATGGTGGCCAACATGTCCGATGACGATATCTGGCGCCTCAACCGTGGCGGCCATGATCCGCACAAGGTCTACGCCGCCTACCATCAGGCGGTGAACACCACCGGCATGCCCACGGTGATCCTGGCCAAGACGGTGAAGGGTTACGGCATGGGTTCGGCGGGCGAATCGCTCAATCCCACCCATCAGACCAAGAAGCTCGACGACGAAGCCGTGCGCGCCTTCCGCGATCGCTTCAACATTCCGATTTCCGATGCGCAACTGGCCGATGGCAAGGTGCCGTTCTACCACCCCGGCGAAGATTCGCCGGAAGTGCAGTACATGAAGGCGCGTCGCGCCGAGCTGGGTGGTTTCCTGCCGCAGCGCCGGCAGAAAGCCAGCCAGTCGTTCGAAGTGCCGCCGCTGGCCAACTTCGAGCGTCTGCTCAAGAGCACCGGCGAGCGCGAAATCAGCACCACCATGGCCTTCGTGCAGGCCCTCAACATCATCCTGCGCGACAAGCAGATCGGCCCGCGCGTGGTGCCCATCGTGGCCGACGAAGCCCGCACCATCGGGATGGAAGGCCTGTTCCGGCAGATCGGTATCTATGCCCCGTTCGGGCAGAAGTACAAGCCGGTCGATGCCGACCAACTCATGTACTACCGCGAGGATCAGGCCGGGCAGGTGCTGGAGGAAGGCATCACCGAAGCCGGCGCGTTCTCGTCGTGGATGGCCTGCGCCACCAGTTACAGCAACAACAATCTGCCGCTGCTGCCGTTCTTCATTTTCTATTCGATGTTCGGTTTCCAGCGCATCGGCGATTCGGCCTGGCAGGCCGCCGACATGCGTGCGCGTGGCTTCCTGCTCGGCGCCACTGCTGGTCGCACCACGCTCAACGGCGAAGGCCTGCAACACGAGGATGGCCATTCGCACCTTCTGGCCGGTGCCATTCCCAATTGCCGCGCTTACGATCCTTCGTTCGGTTTCGAAGTGGCCGTGATCCTGCAATACGGCATGCAGCGGATGCTGGCCGAGCAGGTGGATGAGTACTACTACCTCACCTTGATGAACGAGAACTACGCTCACCCCGACATGCCCGAAGGCGCGGCCGAGGGCATCGTCAAGGGCATGTACCTGCTCAAGGATGGCGGCAAGTCGAAGAAGGGTGAGTTGCGCGTGCAGTTGCTCGGTTCGGGCACCATCCTGCGTGAAGTGATGGCGGCAGCCGAGTTGCTCGACAAGGAATTCGGCGTGGCTGCCGACATTTGGAGTTGTCCGAGCTTCACCGAACTGCGTCGCGACGGTTACGACGCCGAACGCTGGAATCGCCTGCATCCGGAAGCCAAGACGCAGCAGGTGCCTTACGTCACCACGCTGCTCGAAGGCCGTGCCGGCCCGGCGATTGCCGCCACCGATTACGTGCGCGCTTTCGCCGAGCAGATCCGTCCGTTCGTGCCGCAGCACTACACCGTGCTGGGCACCGATGGCTTCGGGCGTTCCGATACCCGCGCCAACCTGCGTCGCTTCTTCGAGGTGGATCGCTACCACGTCGCCCACGCCGCCATCGCCGCGCTCGCGAAGGAAGGAAAAATGAATGCGAAGGACGTGGCGCGGGCGATCAAGGTGTTCGGCATCAACCCGGATGTGCCGAATCCGGCGACGGTGTGATGCGC
>JAEXRB010000200.1 GCA_023438325.1 Pseudomonadota bacterium
GGATTGAGCGTGCATGGCAACAGGGTAGCGCAGGCGAGCCATGAAGATGGGGGCTGTGGGTGCGCGGATCAAGCTGCCACCGGGATTGGCGCTATTCCGCCGGGCCGGTGAGCTTTTTCGGCTCACCGCCTTCGTGGATCAAACGGCCGGTGAGCATGGCGCCGGCGACCATTTCCACCACGGCGTAATAGACGTTGCCTTCGACCTTGGCCGTGGCACCCAGCTCCACGCGCTGGCTGGCGTGCACGTCGCCGACCAGGCGGCCGTTGAGGATCACCACCGGGGCGCGCACTTCACCTTCGATGCGGCCACCCTCGAACAGTGTCAGCACGGCGCCGGGGCTGTCCGGTTCGGCAATGACTGAACCTTCGATCACGCCTTCCACGTAAAGGCCGCCATTGAAATGCACGTCGCCGCAAATGCGCGCATGCGCGCCGATCAGTGTCTCCACGCTGCCGCTCGGGCGCGTGGCTTTCTTCTTGTCGCCGAACATGGGATCAGGTCACTCCTGGAGTTGTTGGATCCGGCCACGGCACGACTTGTTCGGTCTGGCCCTGATCGGAACGGATGTTGACGCGCACGCGGTGCGGCACGAAATCGGCCGGCAGCGCGATGCTGCCTTCGATCTGCTGGAAGTATTTGAACGAGAAGGCGCGCGGCTTGGCTTCAGGTGTCTGCATCAGATCGGGCCAGCCCAGCGTGCGCAGCTTGCCGCCTTGGGTGCCTTCCACGCGCAGGGTGAACTCGCCTTTGCTGACGGCGGCCTTCTTGAGGTTCTGGGTGAGGGTGAGCAGATAGCGCCAGCCATTGTCGCCGGCCGGCTCGAAGGTGAGGCTGTGGACCGCCAGTGGCTGGCGCTGCATGCCGCCGCCGGCCAGACGTTCGAAAAAAGCCACGTCGTTGCGCAGGTTCGCCAGTTCTGCATCGCGCTCGGCCAGCGTGGCTTGAAGGGCGCGGGCTGCGTCGCGGCCCACCTGTTCGGAGCGTTCCAGCGTGGCGACCTTCTGGCCGAGGCGATCCACGCGCTGGCTGGCCTTGGCGTGTTCGGCTTCGACAAGTGCCAGGCGTTCGCGCAACAGCCCTGCATCCGGTGCCGCCAGACGCGCACCGGACCAATACGCCGCCGCCACGGATACCGCCCACAGCACGAACAAGAGCACCCATCGCAGGTATCCGCGAGGGCGGTGCTTGGTGACGATCATGCGGGGACGTGGCGGTGTGGCAGCCATCGGCTGGATGGGTCGGGTGAGCGGCAGTAGACAGTTCAGTTAGCCACCGGAGGGATCGGGCGTCAACCAAATGCACGCGATACTGAGATATTGCACGCTGTCACACTTGCGATGATGCTGATGTCCATGTGCGGGCGCTGCGCGGCGCATGCGCGCGGATTTCGCCGGGATGGCATGGCGTGGCGATGTGGCATGAAGACATGCTCTGGTACGCACTCAACAGGAGGATGCGATGAACGAAGCCCAGGTGTTCGCACTCGGCGTCACGCTGGCCTGGCTGGCCGGCATTCGCGCCTATCTGACCGTATTCGGATTGGGTATCGCCGGTTGGTTCGGCTGGCTGGAACTGCCCGGCGCACTGGAACTGTGTGCTTCGCCCTGGGTGCTGGGCGTGTCCGGGCTGCTGGCTGCGGTGGAGTTTTTCACCGACAAGATTCCCGGCGTGGATTCGGGCTGGGATTTGTTCCAGACCTTGCTGCGCGTACCGGCCGGCGCATTTCTGGCCAGTGCCGCCCTGGCCGGGCCGGAGGGCGATATGAGTCTGGGCTGGGCCGTGGCCGGCGGCGGCGCGGCCTTGCTGAGCCATACACTCAAGAGCGGCACACGGGCGCTGATCAACACATCGCCCGAGCCTGTCAGCAATGTCGTCACCTCGGTTGGCGAAGACACGCTCGCGCTCGGCTCTCTTGCGTTGGTGTTCGCTTATCCCTGGCTGACCTTGGCTCTGTTGCTGACGCTGACGCTGGGTGTGGCGCTGGGTGTGTGGTGGCTGGCGCGCCGGCTGTGGCGCTGGCGCGTGCGTGATGCGTGAGTTGCGTGATGATCGGTGCCTGACAGCAGCGATATCACGCGGTTATAGTCTGCCGACTTCAGGGGAGACACTACGCCGCGCCATGCAGCAGCAGGTCGATCCGGCAATCAGGCCTTTCCGTTCGCCTGCATTCGCCGCCTTCTACGCACACCGCCTCCACGATTTGCGGGGGCGCATCGCCCACCTGTGCATGCAGGCTTGGGATATCAATGCTGCGTGGGTATTGCGACAGGATCTGCACCTGCTGGCAGATCAGGTAGCGCAACACGAGCCGGATGCCGATATCTCCGGTTTGCTGGCGCTGCATGCGGGTGTGGATGCGGCGCTGGCATTGCCGACGCTGCCTGATGCTGAAGCGCGCGAAGGCTTGTGGGCATTGTTTGGCCAGATCGATACCGATGTCGCCTCGTCAGCGCTGCGTCGTACCGCCATTCGCCATAGCGAAAACGACCGGGTGGAAACGCCACCGACGGGTTTTTGGCGGCGTTGGACGGGCGATGCACCGCCGCCGATCTATTCGTGTACCGACGCGGCCTCTTCCGACGGAAGCGACGCGATGGGCGATGTGCTCGATCTGGATCACATCAACATCGACGCGATGATCGCCGCCGGCCGGACAGGCGGCGCATCGCTGGAAATCGTGCAGGAACGCGTAGCCACGCACGTGACCGTGGTGGTCGATCAGCCGCGTGAGGCCGGATTCGAGCCGCCCGACGATTTCACCCAGGGCGAGGAGCTGCCTGCCGCCGCAGACGATTACGACTGGAATCTGGATACTCAGGCGGCCAGCGCGCCGCGTCAGGAACAGTCGCTGGATGCCTTCTGGGAAGTGACCGCCACACCGGAAGCTGCGCCCGGGCTTGCGCCTGCTCCAGAGCCCGAGCCTGTGCCTGTGCCAGAACCGGAACCCGAACCGATTTTTGAAGCGGCGCCGAAGGTCGCGCCGCTGTCGGCCGTGGCGCCGCTGTCCGAGCCACCGCCTGTCAGTGCAGCGGCCATCGCTGCGCCATCGCGCACCGCTGCCCAGTCCTCTGCGCCGCCTCCGGCACGCCCGGTGCCGCCGCCCGCTCCAACCTCGCCCCCGCCGCAGCCGGCGCTGGTGTCGGGCGCCGGCAAGCGCCTTTATCACCTGACCGAAAGCGGCGAGCTGGCCTGCGAGCTGGACCAGCGTCTGGAACAGTTGGGCTATGAACTGGAGCTTCTGGAAAGCGCGGACGAGCTCAAGGAAGTGCTGGGTGCGCTGACGCCCAACCTTGTGATCGTCGATGCCGAGTTCCAAGGTGAACTGGAAAGCATCGGTACGGTGTTGCGCACGGCGCGCCTGCGTGCGTCCGATCCGATCCGTTTGCTGGTGCTGTGCGAGTCCGACACGATGGAAGCGCGCCTGTTCGCGCGCCGTGCCGGTGCCGATGCGCTGATGTTCGGGCCGCAGGGCGCAGGCGAAGTGATTGCGCGTATCGAACAGATGTTGCACACCGCCGATGTGGATCGGTTCCGCGTGCTGATCGTCGAGGATGATCGCGCCCAAGGGCTGTTCGCCGAATCCATCCTGCGCAATGCCGGCATGGAGGCCGAGGTGGTGCTGGATGGTCTCAAGGTGATGGAGGCGATGCAGCGTTTCCAGCCCGATCTGGTGTTGATGGATCTGTACATGCCCGATTGCGATGGCACCGAGCTGACCGCGCTGATCCGCGAGCACGACGAATTCCTGCACACCCCCATCGTGTTCCTGTCCGGCGAAATGGATCAGGACAAGCACTACGAGGCGCTCAGCGCGGGGGGCGATGATTTTCTCTCCAAGCCGATCCGGCCCAAATACCTGATCGCCACCGTCACCAATCGTGTGCGTCGAGCCCGCGCGATCCGTCAGCGCAGCGTGCAGGCGGTGCGGCCGGAGCCATTCGACAGCGGCACCGGTCTGCACTTCCGTGCCGCCATGCTGGAGCGGCTGGAGCAGGCACTGGTGGAATCAGTACCCGCTCAACGCCTCGGTGGCGTGTTGTTCATCGGCATCGACAACGTACCGGCGCTGCGTCAGCGTCTGGGTCTGACCACGGTCGAAGAGTTGATCGAAGACGTGGCGCAGTTCGTGGTGAGCCAGTTGGGCAGCGGCACCATGGCCTGCCGCTATGGCGATGCGTGTTTTCTGGTGTTCGATGCCCAGACCGAGCCGCCGCTGCTGCGCGAAAACGCCGAGCGCCTGCGTGATGCCATCGCCTTCCAGACCTTTGATACACCCAAGGAAGCGGTCACGCTGGAAGTGGTCGTGGGTGCCACCGATCTGCGTCATCCTTTTGCCGATGCTGCGGCCGTGCTCAACGCCGCCGAATTCGCTTCGCGCACGCCACGCGAGGCCGCAGCAGCCACACCGGCAGCGCCGAAAAAACCGGATGCGGCGCAGGTGGCCCGCATCGCCGCCCTGCTGCGTGATGCGATCCAGGGCAACCGGCTGGATCTGGATTACCAGCCCATCGTCGCCCTGCAAGGCGGTGAACAGGCCCAGTATCAAACCTTGCTGCGCATGCATCAGCCCGATGATCGGGATCTGACCGCCGGAGAAATCCTGCCGGTGGTGCGTGCCCAGAAGCGGCTGCCCGAGTTTGATCGTTGGGTTCTTTCGCGTGCGCTGGATGTGGCGGCCACGCGGGTGGCGATGGCGCGGCCGGTGACGCTGTTCGTCAACCAGTCCGTGGAGACCTTATGCCAGCCCGATTACGCGGACTGGATCGTCGAGCGCCTCCAGTTGCCGCCGCAGATCGGCGAATCGTTGATCGTGGAAATCGATGCCGACGAAATCGGCTTGCATCTGGAAACCGTGCACGCGCTGTGTTCGCGGCTGGTGATGCAGGGCGCGCGTTTCTGCCTTTCCCGTTATCGTGGCAGCGAAGATCAGGACGGCATGCTGCATGTGTTGCCGGTGGATCTGGTGAAAGTGGCGCCGGACATGGTGGCGGCACTGGACGGCAACGAGCGGCGCGCCGCCTTCAGCGCACTGGTGGAACGCATGCACGAGCGCGGCGTCGGCGTGATTGCGCCGCGTGTCGAAGATACCCGTACTGCCGCCGTGCTGTGGATGTCCGGCATCGATTACATTCAGGGCAATCTGGTGCAACTGGCCGGCAACTCACTGGATTTCGACTTCAACGCGGCGGTGCTTTGATGCCCAACTCCCGGTTTCTGGCCCTGCTCGGATGCAGCGTCGCCCTGCTTGTCGGGCTGGCCGCACTGGCCTTGCCGGGGCAGGCGATGGAACTGGCGTTGACCGCTGCCGTCGCCGCAGGCGTGTCGATGGCGGCGATGTTGGCAGGCGGGCGACCCTCATCCGAGACGCCGTCTTCCGTGCCGCCCAACCGCTTCGCACCTGCACGTGCCGTTGCGGCGGACGAAGTCGACCTGCTGGCCGAGCTGGAACGCCACAAGGCACTGGAGCAGCAACTCACCATTGCCAAGCAGGAGGCGGAGGCCGCCACCATGGCCAAGGGCGAGTTTCTCGCCACGATGAGTCATGAGATCCGTACCCCGCTCAATGGCGTCATTCCCCTGCTGGATCTCCTGCTTTCCACCAAGCTTTCGCCGGATCAGCGCGACTATCTCGAAACCGCCTACAGCTCGTCGCGCGAACTGCTGCGCATCGTCGACGACATCCTGGACTACTCCAAGCTTGATGCCAGCAAGCTGCAACTGGAAACCGTCGGCATCAATCTGCGCGAGCTGACCACCGGCGTGATGCGGCTCATGGAAAAAAGTGCCGAGGCCAAGGGCCTGCGCTTGGGGTTGGCGATTGATCCTGCGG
>JAEXRB010000079.1 GCA_023438325.1 Pseudomonadota bacterium
GCCACGAGGCAGCCGGATCGGCTTGGTGCTGGTGAGTCTGGCGGCGGTCAGCGTTTCGGTATTCGGCTGGTACTGGGATCTTTGGCCTTTTTGATGTGTCGAGCGACATAAAGGTCACGTGATGGTCTCATCGCCGTCTTTCTAACCGTTCCGTTTTCAAGGCCATGACGCACGACATGAATTTTGCTATCGAACTTACCGGCATCAACAAATCCTTCGGCGAAAAATGCGCGGTGCGCGACCTGTCGTTGTCTATCCCGCGCGGCGCGCTGTACGGCGTGATCGGGCCGAATGGTGCTGGGAAAAGCACCACGTTGCGGATGATCCTTTCCATCCTGTTTCCCGACAGTGGCCGTGTTTCGGTGCTGGGCGGCACGGCGCTGCAAGCCAAGGATCGGATCGGCTATCTGCCCGAAGAGCGCGGTGTGTATCGCAAGATGAAAGTCGGCCAGTTCCTGCTGCACATGGCTGTGCTCAAGGGCATGAAGCGGCCCGAGGCACAGCATGAAGTGGTGCGCTGGCTGGAGCGTGTGGGCTTGGCGGACACCGCCGGCAAGCGCTGCGAGGAGTTGTCCAAGGGCATGCAGCAGAAGGTGCAATACATCGCGGCGGTGATCCAGAAGCCGGAGCTGCTGATTCTCGACGAGCCGTTCAGTGGATTGGATCCGGTCAACATGCGTCTGCTCAAGGAGTTGATTCTGGAACAGCATGCCAGCGGCACCACGGTGTTGTTTTCCACCCATGTGATGTTCCAGGCCGAGCAGTTGTGCGAGCACATCGTGATGATCCACAACGGCCAGAAGGTGCTGGATGACCCGCTTTCGACCATCCGCGCCCGGCACACGCCGCGCGCGCTGGATTTCGAACCGCTGGATGGCAGCGTGGATGTGGAAGCTGCGCTGATGCAGGTGCCTGACATTGAGCGGGTCGTGCGCAACGACGGACGCTGGCGGCTGGATTTTTCTCCCGGCGCGGATGTGGCGGCGATGGTGCAGGCCATTGCCATGCGCGTGCCGCCGGCACGACTTGAGCTGGTGCGTCCGAATCTGGAAGACGTGTTCATCAAGATCGCCACGGCGCAGCAAACGCGCAGCGATGCGCTGGAGGTGGCCGCATGAACATGGGCAAGACGCTGCAAATCGCCCGGCGCGAGTTCGCCGCCACGGTGATGACCAAAGGCTTCCTGATCGGATTGTTGATCATGCCGTTGATGATCGCGGCCTTGATACTGGTGATGCCACTGCTGCTCAAGGAGCAGTCGCCGAAAATCGAAGGCACGGTGGCCATCCATGATCCCACCGGCCAAGTACTTGAACGCGCACGCGAACAGCTTTCCCCGCAGGCATTTGCCGAGCGTCGCGTGGAGATGCAGCGACGACTGGACAGGGTGATCCCTGGTGCCGTGCGAGGTCTGGTGGCGGGTGGCAGTGGCGATGCAATGCAGGGTGCGATGGAGCAAGCCTTGGGGGCGGTGCCGAATCTGGCGCTGGAAACACTCGGAGATGCCGCCGCCGTGGAAGCTGCAAAGGATGCTTTGCGCGAGAGCGGCAAGGCGCTGGCGGTGATATCGATCCGTCCCGATGCAGTCACGCCGGGCGAAGGTGCTGGTTTGGGCACCTATGAACTCTTCGTGCGCAAGAAACTCGA
Organism: Pseudomonadota bacterium; assembly: GCA_023438325.1. Taxonomy (GTDB): domain Bacteria; phylum Pseudomonadota; class Gammaproteobacteria; order Xanthomonadales; family Xanthomonadaceae; genus Denitratimonas. The sequence continues at coordinate 1,648 of JAEXRB010000079.1, forward strand.
CGATCGCCTGATCGACGAATTGCGCGATGCGTTGGCGACGGCCATTGTCGATGCGCGTCTGTCTGCGCGTGATCTGGATGCGCGCGAAGTGCGTCAATTGGTTCGCGTGCCGCGTGTCACGCCGCGCACCATCGGCCAAGAAGGCGAAAAGAGCGCCAACGAAATCGCTTCGCGCCTGCTGCCGATGGCCTTCATGGCCTTGATCATGATTGCCGTGATGACCGGCGGACAGCAGTTGATGACGTCCACCATCGAAGAAAAATCCAGCCGTGTGGTGGAAGTGCTGCTGTCGGCGGTATCACCCACGGAGTTGATGGCGGGAAAGATTCTCGGGCAGATGGGCGTGGCGTCGTTGATGATGGCGCTGTACGGCGGCCTGGGCATTCTGGCCTTGGTAAGTTTCGCCGCTACCGGCTTGCTTGATCCCTGGTTGCTGTTCTATCTGGCGGTGTTCTTCCTGATCGCCTTCGTGGTGCTGGCTTCGATGATGGCGGCCATTGGTGCGGCGGTGAACGAACTTCGTGAAGCGCAGACGCTGCTGACGCCGGTCATGCTGGTGGTGATGCTGCCGATGATGCTGTGGATGCCGATCAGCCGCGATCCCAACTCGATGTTCGCCACCGTGCTGTCGCTGGCGCCACCGGTCAATCCATTCGTGATGATGTTGCGTTTGAGTTCCAGCACGCCGCCACCGTTGTGGCAGGTTTGGCTTTCGATCGGCATCGGCGTGGCATCGGCTGCCGCCGCGGTATGGTTTGCGGGGAAGGTGTTCCGCATCGGTCTTTTGATGCACGGCAAGCCGCCGAGCTTCATGACGCTGTTGCGTTGGGTGCGGATGAGCTGATGTGGCAATGATCCCGGTATCCGTACCTGCTTGCTGCAAGCATGATCGGGTATCGGGAACAGGCGCGAGGGGATTGGCAGTGGTTTCGCGTAACAGGTGAATACCCCCACCTGTTGAGGAACATAGCCATGAACACCATTCGTTCGCGTACCGCGTTGGCGCTGATGCTGGCCATCCCGTTCCAGTTCGCCGTCGCCGCAGCCCCACATGGTTCCAACGCCACTCTCAGCGTGATCTATGAGCTGGAGGGCAGTGGCAGCTTTGCGAGCAATGACAAGGTGCTCAAGCGCAATTGGCAGGTGAAGGATCGCTATGAAGTCGTTGCCCGGCTGAGTGCACGCAAGCCTACGGGCTTCGCTGCGCTCCATGCCCCGGATGCAGCGGAGCAACAGCGGGAGGCTGCACGCATGGCAAGCGCGGAGCGTGCCGCGACCGCGATGGCTCCGATGATGGCGGATGCAATGAAGATCATGGAGCTTTGTGGTGACGACGAGGCCTGCCTCACGCGTGAAACCCTGAAGATGTCGCAAGGCGTCGACGTGAATTCGGCTGCAATGAAGGGCGCACGTGCTGACGTGAAGGCCGCCTCCACGATGCCTGATGCGCGCTACCAGCTGTTCGAACCGACAATCCAGACCGGCAAGTACACGCTTGATGAAACCTTGAAGGAAGCCGATCGTGATCCGATCTGCATGGGACGACCTGCGGCGACTTGCCACAAGAGCGTCGTCGTGCGTGCCTCGGGTGACATCACACTGGATGGAAAAGTCGAGGCTCCCGCTGGTGTGGCTCTCGAGGTCGATCTGGATAAAGCCACCTTGCGGTTCGGCCTGCCGTTGCCGTATCCCGTGGCTGTGGATGAAACCGTGAGTACCGACAAGCCCGATCAATTTTCCGGGACGCGGGAGACGTACCGTTTCCTCACCAACCTCAATCTGGATGTAGAGGTGGCCCAC
>JAEXRB010000088.1 GCA_023438325.1 Pseudomonadota bacterium
TGACACGGCGTGCGGCGCTTCGCCGCCTCATAGAAATGTTATTCTATAACCATAAATACCCCCCTCTCCGCTGAAGAACCTCATGCACCCTGCTCCTAGCACCCTGAGTCTGGCTATCAGTCTGGCCATCGCATCCGCAGCAACCATCACCACGCCCGCATTGACCCATGCCAGCCCCGCTCCCGCCGATACTGAATTGCGCTTGCCGGCTGTCACCGTGTCGGCATTGGGCATGAGCGAAGAAGAAGGTCAGATCACGGCACCTTTCAGCATCATCGACGGCGAGGACATCCTGCGCCGCGACGGCAACACGTTGGGCGATGTGCTCGATGGGCTGCCCGGAGTTCATTCGGACACCTTCGGCGGCGGTGCAAGTCGACCCGTGATACGTGGCCAGAGTGCACCTCGTGTGAAAGTGCTCAGCGATGGCGCCGCACTACTGGATGCTTCGGATATTTCGCCCGATCACGCCATCACCACCGATGCGCTGCTGCTGCGGCGTGTGGAAGTTTTGCGCGGGCCGGCCACGCTGCTGTATGGCAGCGGCGCCGTGGGTGGCGTGGTCAATCTGCTGGACGACAAGATTCCCTCGATACAGCCCGAGGACGGCTTCGACGGCATGCTCACCATCCGCGGCAACACCGTCGCCAACGAGCGCGCAGGCGCTGCGGCGATGACCAGCACGCTGGAATCCCATCTCGCGCTGCACGCCGAGTTCTCCACGCGACAAACCGACGACTACCGTGCACCACGCCGGGAAGGGCAGCGCGTGAGCGGCACCTTTGCCGAATCCACTCACGCCAGTGCCGGCCTCTCATGGATCGGCGATAACGGTTACATCGGCCTGGCCTATTCCCATCGCGACGATGATTACGGCCTGCCCGGGCACAGCCACACGTACGAGCAGTGTCATCCGCACGGTGGCGAGATTCACTGCGGCGGGCATGATGATCACGGGCATGTGCATGACGACGACGATGCTCACGAGCATGAGGCACCGCCGAGCATCGATCTGAAAAGCACGCGCTTCGATATGCGCGGCGAGTTCTACGCACCTTTTGCCGGCATCGAACGCGTCCGCTTCCGCGCCAGCCATACCGACTACCGCCACCATGAGTTGGACGAAGGCGATATCGCCAGCCGCTTCACCCACGAAGGCCATGAGGAGCGCGTCGAAATGCAGCACGTTCCACTCGGCAACTGGACCGGCATCTTTGGCCTGCAACATTCAGACGCCCGCTTCGGCGTGCAAGGCAGCGAGGCCTTCCTGCCGACCGTGGACACGCGCAGCACCGGCATTTTCGTGGTGGAACACCTGGACGCCGGCGAGCGCTGGCACTTCGAACTGGGTGCCCGGCATGAATGGCTGAGGCACCAGCCCAGGGACGATCCACGCGCACGCCCCACCTTCGAAGGATCGGCGACTTCGCTCTCCGCTGCGGCGATCTGGAACTTCGCGCCTGATACCTCGCTGAGCATCTCGGCAACGCGTTCGGAGCGCCTTCCGCATGCGCAGGAACTGTACGCACGCGGCGTGCACCTGGCCACCAACACTTACGAATGCGGCTTGCTGGCACACCCGTTCACCTGCGGCGGCACGACCAACGATGCAGAACTAGCAATGGAAACATCCCGCAACGTCGAACTGAATCTGCGCCGGGACGCGGGCCCATTCACCTTCAGCGTCGGAGCGTTCTTCAACGACGTGGACAACTACATCCACGCCCGCACGCTGGATCAACACGAAGCCTTTCGCCTCGTCAAATACACCCAGCGCGATGCCGATTTCAGCGGCTTCGAAGCAGAGGCAGGCTATCGCTTCTCCGAGAACCTCGACGCCACCGTGTTTGCCGACAGGGTGCGGGGCGAGTTCGTCGACGACGGCCCTCTGCCGCGCATTCCTGCCTCGCGCCTGGGCGTGCGGGTGAAAGGCAGCAAGGGCCGGCTCGACGGTGAAGTGGAATATTACGGTGTGGCCTCGCAGGAACGCATCGCAGCATTCGAAACCCGCTCGCCGTCTTACAACATGCTCAACCTGAGCCTGAGCTACGCCTTCGGCGCCGAACGGCAAACCCGGGTGTTCCTGCGCGGCAGCAACCTGCTGAATCAGGACATCCGGAACCACGCATCCTTTCTGGCCAACGTGATTCCCCTGCCGGGTCGCAACCTCTCCGCAGGGCTGAGCTACCACTTCTGACTTGCCGCGCCGCAACGCTGCCGCATGGGCCGCGTGCCGCCAGCACCCGCACCATGCCCGGCGGCGAGTCATGCGCTCATCCCGAAACGCGCGTGGCCGCTCAAGGCGGCCACGCAAGATCAAACATTGCCGGAAAACTCAGGGTCGACGCGCCAGCTCCGCGTCGTCGCGCACCTTCGGCATCAGGTCTTCCTTGTTGGTGCCCAGCAGATACAGCAACGGGCAGGCCACGAAGATCGAGGACAAGGTGCCGATGACGATGCCGAACATCTGCGACTCGGCCATGCCCTTGAGCGAATCACCACCGTACAGATACAGCGCCAGCACCGTGAGCAAGGCCACCACGGAGGTGATCACGGTACGCGAGAGCGTCTGGTTGACCGAACGATTGAGGATTTCCACGGCATTGAGCTTGTGCAGGGTCTTGAAGTTCTCGCGCACGCGGTCGAACACCACGATGGTGTCATTGATGGAATAACCCATCACCGACATCACGCCCGCCATCACGGTCAGATCGAACTCGCGCTGGGTCAGGGCGAACAGGCCCGTGGTTACGATGAGATCGAACGCGGTGGTGATGATCGCAGCCACCGCGAACTTCCACTCGAAACGCATCGAAATGTAGATCACGAAACCCAACAGCACGAAGACCGCGGCGAGGATGCCGTTCTGTGCCAACTCCTTGCCGACCTGCGGGCCGACGAAGTCGCTGCGCACCAGCTTGGCGGGATTTTCCGCCGAATTGAGCGCGGCCAGGATGGCATCACCTGTCTGGGTGATGTTCTGCTGATCCTCGCGCGGCTGCAGGCGCACCATCACGTCCATTTCAGAACCGAAGGCCTGCACCACCGCATTCGGGTAGCCCTCGCTCTCCAGTGTGTCGCGCAATTGATCCAGGTCGGCAGGCTTCTCGAAGGTCAACTCGGCCACGGTGCCGCCGGTGAAATCCAGTGCATAGTTCAGCCCGCGCGTACCCAGCAATACGCAGGCGCCGATCAGCAGGAACACGCTGATCGCCAACGCCACATTGCGCAGCTTGAGGAAGTCGATCCGGCTGTCGTAAGGGAAAACATTCATGTCACAACCCTCCAGTCAGATCGAAACGTGCTTGATCTTGCGGCGACGGAAGCCGTAGATC
>JAEXRB010000104.1 GCA_023438325.1 Pseudomonadota bacterium
GTTCCAGTGCGGTCTGGATCAAGCGCACGACGTGGTTGAGATCGGCGATTTCCTGACCGATCAGGCGCGGGCGGATGATGTGGGCGATGGCATCGATGATCGAGCCGTGCGTGTCGCCGGTGATGACCGCGGTGGCCGCAGCTTCGCCGTAGCCGACATGGCCGGTATCGGTGTGGATGGCCACCACGATGTCCTCGACCGTCTCCACCGTGCGCAGCGCGGTCTTGAACGGGGTTTTCAGCGGCACGCGGATGCGTGACAGCGAGATATCGGTGATCTTCATGGGGAATCGACCCGGCGGATGCGCTGGATGCTGTAGATGAGATCCACGTACGGCGTGCCCGAATCGGTGAGCAGCGCCAGCAGTGGCGTGACGGCAACCTGATTCAGCCGTACCGATACGAGCGCGCCGTCGGCGTTGCGGTAGCGCATGCCGGAGGTGTCGTGGATCAGCCAGGTTTCGTCGTCTTCCTGACCGATCACCATCATCACGTGGCCGGGAATGAAGACGAGATCACCCACATCCAGCGTGCGCAGCACGGCAACGCGCGCGGCATGGTCGTCGTCCTGGGTGAAGGCGATGCGGTCAAAGGCGGTGGTGAGGCCCTGATCGCGCGAATTGCGCGGCATTTCCACACCGAAGCTGCGGTACACCTCGGAAACGAAGCCGCTGCAGTCGCGTGTGCCATAGGCATGGCCCCAGCCGTAGCGCTCGCCGAGGAACTTGAAGGCCTGGGTCAGCAGGTTGGCGCGGGTCAGTGCGAGGTAGTGGCCACGCACATCGGCACTGCGCGGCACCAGCGCCGCTGCGATGGCGAGCCGGCCATCGTCGCCGCGCACCGGCAGCGCGACGATGTGGCTGGCGTAGGCGAACTGGCCGTTGATCGGTTGCGAACCGGGCCAATCGGTTACCAATGGCAGGCGCACGCCCATGTCCAGCACCAGGTCCGATAGCTGCGGCGCTTCGGGCGTGAAAACGGTGCGGGCCTGTGCTCCGGTGACGATCAAGTAGGGCGTGCGGGTGGTGTAGTCGAGCACATCCTGCCGGGTGCCGATCGCGACATGCGAAGCTTCGATCCAAGCCGAATAAAGCCGGCTGCTGATGAACCACCACTGGCCGTCGCGGCTTTCATGCAGCACCGCGACCGGCGTGCCCGGAAACAGCCCCGATTCCTGAAAGCGGTCGATATCGGTATCGCCGGGGCGCGAGAACACGCGCTGCGCCGTGGGAAAGCTGCGCAGATCGGCGCGTCGCGTCACCAGGCCGAAGCGCAGCGGCACTTCGTCCGGGATGGTGTGCAGCGCGAGTGAGTCCGCCAGCGCCTGAATCTGCGCGGCCGGCAAAGACACGCCATGGATGTCGAAAAGCTCGCGTTGCGGCGGTGCGGAAATCGCCTCGATTCGCGCGCGGACGTCGCCGCCATCCAGCGCATCGGGCAGGGCGAACAGGTCGAGCACGGTGCGATCTTGTGCGGCAAGGCGCGCGTTCTGCGCTGCGATGGCCGCATCGTCGAGCACGAGGGTGGCAGGGGAGCGCGAGCGTGCGATCCAGTATTGAGGTGTCAGTCGCTCGGGCGTGACGCCGGGAACGCCGAGCGTGGTGGTCTGGGCGGGGTCGGCCTGGTCGGTGGGTGCAACGGGAGCGGGCGTGCTGGCGCAGGCGGCCAGCAGCAGGGCCGCCAACCAGATCGGCCACTGCCGACGCGTCGGCATGACACCTTGGGTGGCATGGGTTCTTGCCATTCTCGTCATCGCCTCCCGACGCGCTATGCCATGGCCTGCGTGGATATCGGCAGGCCATCGAAGAATAGATGCTTCCTGAAAAATATCAACGAGGAATAAATTATTGACTCTGCTGTGACGTGAATGTTACATACCTGTTTGTGGCACTGATCGATGCGGGGGCATTGGGTGCGATGGGGCAGGGAATTGACAGGGTGGATGCGTGAACACGGCATGGCAGCACCGACCCAATCCAAGGCGTAGTGACATCCGCCGCGTGCTGCGGTGCGGTGTCGTGCTGGCTTTCGTCTTCACGCTGGCGGCCTGCGCTGTTCGGCGCGCATCCGACGAAGCATCGCTGGCCCCGTCGCTGGATCACATCGTCGCCTTGGTGGACCGGGGCGGCTTTGCCGAGGCGGATCGTGCGATCGATGCTGCGCTGGGCCAAGCCTCCGATCCATCCCTGCGGCAGGCGTTGGCGTTCGAGCGCGAGCGCATGCGTCGCATCCGCATGGATTTCAGCCTCGGTCGCGACGAGGCCATCGCGCGGGTACGCCGCCAGATCCCCGATCTGGATGCAGCCAGATTCGATGCCTGGGATGCGCAGGGCTTGCTCGAAGCCATGCAGATCGATGGTCAGCGCCGCTACTTCAATCGCGCGCCTTCCAATCTGTTCCGTCTCAGCGCCGAGGCGCGTGCGATGCGGAGCGAGCCGGATGCGCCTTTCATCGATGGCCCGTTCGAGCGTCTGCACCCGCATCATGCCGAAGTGATGGCCGCCGCGCAGGCCAGTGGCGAACGCTTCGTCGCACCACGTCGGGTGCGCATCACCCAAACCCTCACGGTAAAGCCCGATGCGGTTCCAGCGGGTGAAACGATCCGCGCCTGGATTCCGTATCCGCGCAGCATCATGGGGCAGCAGCAAGATCTGGTGTTCCTGAAAAGTCAGCCGGAACACCATGTCATCGCACCGGAAAGCACCTTGCAGCGCACGGTGTACCTGGAGGCGCCGGCACGGGCCAGCGAGGCGACGCAGTTCGAGATTCAATACGAGCTGACCGTTCACGCCCAGCATCAGCACGTCGATCCGAATCAGGTGCTTGCACTTCCCGAGGATCCCGCGCTTTTGCCGTATCTGGCCGAGGAGCCGCCGCATATCGTGTTCACCGACGCCTTGCGCCTGCACTCGGCGCGTGTGGTGAAGGGCGAGACGAGCCCTTACCGCATCGTGGAAAAGCTCTTTGCCGCCGTGGACGAGATTCCCTGGGCGGGCGCACGCGAGTATTCGACGATCAGCAACCTCAGCGATTACGCCTTGCATGCCGGTCATGCCGATTGCGGCCAGCAGACCTTGCTGCTGATCGCGCTGCTGCGCCTCAACGGCATACCGGCACGCTGGCAATCCGGCTGGACTTACTCGGACAACGATGTGGGCTACGACATCATGCACGACTGGGGACTGGTGTATCTGGCCCCTTACGGCTGGGTGCCGATGGATGTCACCACCGGCCGGCTCGACAGCGATGATCCAGGTTTGCGTGATTTCTACATCGGCAGCCTGGATGCGTACCGCGTTGCTTTCAACGATGCCATTTCCACGCCGTTCGAGCCGGCCAAGCAGCACTTCCGCTCGGAAACCGTCGATTCGCAACGCGGCGAAGCCGAGTGGCGCGGCGGCAACCTTTATTTTGACCAATGGGATTACCGCTTCGATGCGCAGATCCTGCCCCTTGCACCTGCACCACCAACCACCGGAGAGCATCCATGAGCCGCCGCATCGTTCGTTTGCGAAAGTCCGTCCTGAGTCTTGCGCTAGGCGCCTGTCTGTCCACGCTCGCCATCGCACCGGCGTTCGCGCAAAGCGCGATGGGTGCGGTGGCCGGCCGAGCCAATGCCGGTGACCAGATCACCTTGGTGAACACCGCCACCGGCGCCACCCGCAGTGTCACGGTATCGACCGATGGCAGTTATCGCTTGAGTCAACTGCCCATCGGCGATTACACCTTGCGCGTGGTGCGCGGCGGGCGGGAGGTCGGCGAGCCGATTGCGGTGAATGTCGCACTCGGCGGCACCACCAGCGTCAATCTGGGTGGCGACGGCGACGTGGTCAACCTCGACACCATCGAAGTGGTCGGAAACCGCGTGATCAATCGCGTGGACGTTTACTCCACCGAGTCGGCCACCAACATCACCCGCGAAGAGTGGGCGCGCTTGCCGGTGGAACAGAGCCTGACCTCTGTGGCATTGCTGGCGCCGGGCGTGATCGGCGGCAATTCGGGATTGGGAGGCATCTCGTTCGGCGGTTCCTCTGTGGCCGAAAATTCGATCTTCATCAATGGACTCAACGTCACCGATTTCTACCGGCGCCAGAGCTTTTCGGCCGCGCCGTTCGCGTTTTTCGAGGAGTTCCAGGTCAAGACCGGCGGCTATTCGGTGGAGTTCGGCCGCAGTACCGGCGGCGTGATCAACGCGGTGACGCGTTCGGGCGGCAATGAACTCAAGGGCGGATTGCAGCTCACATTTGAGCCTTCGTCGTGGCGTGCCGATGGCAAGGATCATTACTACGATGACGGCTCGGTCAACGTGCGATCCAGCCATGATCGACAGAGCTTCACCAAACTCAATGGATGGGCTTCCGGCCCGCTGGTGAAAGATCGCCTGTTCCTTTTCGCGATGTACGAGCAGCGCGACAACACCACGCGCTTCACCAATGCGTCGGGTTCCACATGGAGCGAGCGCGAGGCCGACAACGGCTTCTGGGGCACCAAGCTGGACTGGCAGGTCAATGACAATCACCTGCTTGAACTTCTGGCCTTCTCCGACAAGGGGGATTCGGATACCCAGAGCTGGAGCTACGATTTTGCCAGCAGCACGCGCGCCGATGGCGTTCCCAATCAGCAAAACGCCGAAAGCGGCGGGCGCAGCGGCTCGCTCACCTATACCGGTCATTTCGGCGAAAACTTCACCGCCAAGGCCATGTACGGCATCAACGAGAGCAGCAGCTTTGCCCGTTCCCCCGCCGATGGTTTGTGTGACTGGGTGACTTACAACAATGCCTCGTATGGATCGGTGTATCGGGGTATGGGCAGCCCGTTGCTGGGGTGCCACCCCGGTTCCAACGTGGTATCGCATGAAGACGAGCGCGAGGTGATGCGGCTTGATTTCGAGTGGAGTCTGGGCAGTCATCTGCTGCGTTTCGGCTGGGATCACGAACTGATGACCACCGACCGGGTCACGTCCTATCCGGGCAGCGGTTTGCAATACACCGCCTATGGCCGCACCAGCGCCAATCAGGTGCTGGACAACGGCAGCTTGCTGCCGGAGGGCGTGGATGCCTTCCTGATGGCGCGCGAGCGCGCCGACGGCGGTGTGTTCGATAACGAAACCACGGCCTTCTATCTGGAAGACGTATGGAGCATCACGCCGAACCTGATGCTCAACCTGGGCCTGCGCGTGGATACGTTCGACAACAAGACCGCCGCAGGCGACAGCTTCCTCAAGCTGGACAACCTGGTTTCGCCACGTCTCGGTTTCTCGTGGGACATGAAGGGCGATGGCACCACCAAGCTGTTCGGCAACCTCGGGCGCTACTACATGCCCATTCCGAGCTTCATCAGCTACAACTTCGCCGGCGGCCTGCTGGACGAGCGTTCGTTCTACGCGCTCGACGGCTGGAGGCAGGAGGTCAATCCGGTCACGGGCGTGTCCTACATGGCACCGATCATCGGGCAGCAGATCGGCCCGGTGGATGACCAGTACAACATCAGCGTGCGCGATTACCGCCAGAGCGTGGATCAGGACCCGGATGCGGTGTATCAGGACGAAGCCATCCTCGGCTTCCAGAGCATGATCGACCAGAACTGGTCGTGGGGCGTCAATGCGACCTATCGCCGCATGCCGAACACGATGGACGACATCCGCATCAACGCCCTGTGCGGCGTGCGTCACGGCACGTTGTGGCCGATTGGCAATCCGGGTGACGAGCTGACCTTGTGGGGCACCACCGACATGGGGTGCGCGCAGGATGGCTTCGTCACCATCGACACCTCGCGCGAGGGCTACATCACGGTCGGCAGCAATCGCGTCATCGGCTATTCCGATCCCAAGCGCACTTACAAGGCGCTCGAGTTCCAGATCGATCGCGCCTGGGATGACACGTGGGCGTTCAATGCGTCGTACCTGTGGTCCAAGTCCGAAGGCAACCACGAAGGCCCGGTGAACTCGGATACCAACTATGGCGACACCGGCATGGTGCAGCACTGGGATCATCCGGCCAACAATGAACGCTACGGGCCGCTGTTCAACGACCATCGCCACCAGATCAAGCTGCGCGGCAGCTACAAGCCGAGCGAGTCCTGGATCCTGGGCGCCACGTTGACGGCGATGTCAGGTGGCCCGATCACCGCCTTCGGCGTGACCTGGCCGGATGAAAACTTCGCGGTGGCCAGCTACACCAGCACCGGCAGCGGCGGCGGCACGGGCTGGCTGTGCGTTCAGAACTGTTCCGGTGCATGGGCAGATCGCGTGTACGAATGGTCGCCGCGTGGCGGATTCGGTCGCATGCCATGGACCTATGACCTCAGTGCCAACGTCACCTGGATCGTGCCGGTTCCCAATCAGGACGTGAAGCTGCGTTTCTCGATCTTCAACCTGTTCGACCAGCAGAAGACGATCAACGTGGCGGCCCGCTACGAAGCCAACCCGGGCGTGGTGCGCTCCACCTTCGGCACCGGCACGCGCTGGCAGTCGCCGCGTTACATGCAGCTCATGCTGACTTGGAACTTCTGACAGCAACTGCAAGCAGATTGGCTTGACTGTCTTTGCGGCGGCCCGCGACCCGGGCCGCCGTTTTTTGTTGCCATCGCCGATGGCGGTGCGTCGGATCATGTGGCGCAATGTCGAAATCCGCGCTGGCTTTCCGGAGAACCCTCCATGCTTGGGCAGAAACAAGGAATACCCGATGCTTTCGAGCATCTGGATGGTGTGAACCTCGCCGCACTGGCTGCACGCGAAGGTACGCCGCTCTATGTCTATTCGGCCTCGGCCATGCGCGAACGCATCCGTGCGTTGCGTGCGGCGCTGCAAGGGCTCGATGCCGGCATCCGCTACGCCGTCAAAGCCAACGGCAATGTCGCGGTGTTGCAACTGCTGGCAGAGGAAGGCGCGGGCGCGGACATCGTGTCCGGTGGCGAGATGCAGCGCGCCTTGCGTGCCGGCATGCCGGCGCGTGACATCGTGTTTTCCGGGGTCGGGAAAACCGATGCGGAAATCGATGCCGCCTTGAGCGCCGGCATCGGCCGCTTCAATGTCGAATCGCTTGCCGAAATGGATGCCATCGAACGCATCGCCGCGGCGCGTGGCGACGTGGCCGCAGCCTCGGTGCGGATCAATCCCGATGTGGATGCGCTCACCCACGCCAAGATTTCCACCGGCAAGGCGGAGAACAAGTTCGGTGTGTCCATCGACGAAGCGCGCGGCTGGTTCGAGGCCAGGGCGCGCTGGCCGCATGTGCGGCTGGATGGTTTGCACATGCACATCGGCTCGCAGTTGCTGAGCCTTGAACCGGTGCGGCAGGCCTTGCAGCGCATGGCGGCGTTCTGGCGCGAGCTCGAAGCGGCCGGGCACGACATCGTCAGCATCGATGTGGGTGGCGGCCTTGGCGTGCGTTACCGCGAAGGCGAGCGTGCGCCTGATGCGCGGGATTACGTGGCCTTGATTCGCGAATCCTTGCGTGATTTTTCCGGGCGTATCCTGCTGGAGCCGGGGCGCTGGCTGGTGGCCGAGGCCGGCATTCTTTTGACGCACGTGATTCTGGAAAAAGAGGGCGAAGCACGTCGCTTCCTCGTGCTGGATGCTGCCATGAACGACCTGTTGCGCCCGAGTCTGTACGAGGCCTGGCACGACATCGTCCGTATCGGCGGTATCGATTCACGCGAAAGAGTCGTCTACGACGTGGTCGGCCCGGTTTGCGAAACCGGCGATACCTTCGCCACCGGGCGTGAGTTGCCACGCTGTGAAGCCGGCGATCTGGTCGCCATTCTCGCTACGGGCGCATATGGCGCCTCGATGGCATCAACCTACAATTCCCGCCCCTTGCCCGCTGAAGTGCTGGTGGACGAAGGCCGTTACGCGCTGGTGCGTCGCCGCCAGAGTTTTGACGACATCATTGCCGGCGAGCAGCCGGCCTGCGATTGGAGAAGTGCATGAATCGTTCCGTTGCCTGCCTGTCCGCCGCACTCGCGCTTGTCGCCGGATGCGCCAGTGTGACAGGCGCCCCATCGAAGCGGCCTCTGGCGCTGGATACGCACGTCGACATTCCATTGGATTACATGCGTCAGCCGCATTTCGATGCAGGTGGCGACAGCGTGTTGCAGGTGGACCTGGCCAAGATGCAGCGCGGCGGCATGGATGCCGCGTTTCTGGTGATCTACGTGGGGCAGGGGCCGTTGAGCGCGGAAGGCTACGCCGATGCGGTGGCGCAGGCCGACCGAAAATATTCGGCCATCGACATGCTGCTGGCAAAAAATCCAGGGCGCGTGCGCGCCGCGCTCACGCCACGCGATGTGCGCGAAAACCATGCGCAGGGTTTGCTGAGCCTGGCCATGGGTATCGAGAACGGGTATTCGCTCGGGCACGATCTGAATCGACTCGATGCAGCCTTTGCTCGCGGTGCGCGCTATCTCGGCCTGACCCATGTCGGCAACAACGATTTGTGCAGCAGCTCGATGCCCAATCTCGAGTTGGGCGAGGCGGCGCACAACAGCCCGGAAGATGCCGGCATGAGCGCGTTCGGTCGCGCTGCGGTGGCGCGCGCCAATGCGCTGGGGATGATGGTGGATGTGTCGCACACCTCGGACAACTGCGTGCGCGATGCGCTGGCCATTTCGAGCGCGCCGATCATCGCCTCGCACACCTCTGCGCGGGCCCTGACCGATCATCCGCGTAATCTGCCCGATGAGTTGTTGCGCGCCATTGCGGAAAAGGGCGGCGTGATCCAGGCGGTGGCCTACAAGGAATTCATCAAGCACGATCCGGTGCGCAAGGCAGCCGAGGAGGCCTTGCAGCAGGACGTGGCGCGCCTGGCTGGCGATGCCGAATACGACAGCGACAAACACGATCACCTGCCCGCGATGGTCGATGGCCTGGCGCGCATCGAACGGACGAATCCGCTTGCCAATCTCGACGATTTCGTCGCCCATGTCCGCCACATGGTGGCCGTGGCGGGTATCGATCATGTCGGCCTCACCTCCGATTTCGATGGTGGCGGCGGCATCACCGGCTGGATGGATGCCGCGCAAACCGGCAACGTCACCGAGGCGCTGCGTCGTGCCGGCTTCAGCGCGGTCGACATCGAAAAGCTGTGGGGTGGCAATCTTTTGCGTGTTTGGCAACAGGTCATCGATGCTTCCGGCGCCCACGCCGGCACCGAGCAGATCGTCGATGCCGCCGTGCGCGATGCGATGGCGCGCTACGACTTGCCCGGCATCGCCATCGGCGTGATCGAAAATGGCGAAGTGAGCTTCGCGCGCGGCTATGGCGAGACGTTGGCCGGCTCCGGTGCCGCCGTGACACCGCACTCGCTGTTCAAGATCGCCTCCAACACCAAGGCGATGACGGCGTCGCTGCTGGCGCGGCTGGTGGATGCGGGAAAACTGGACTGGAGTGATCCGGTCATCAAGCATCTTCCTGACTTTCGCATGCACGACGCCTGGATTACCGGACAGATGCAGGTGCGCGACCTTCTGATCCACAACAGCGGTTTGGGATTGGGGGCGGGCGATCTGATGCTGTGGCCGGAACCGAACGATTTTTCCCGTGCCGATGTGCTGGCCGGACTGGCGCACTTGAAACCTGCGACGAGTTTCCGTTCGGCTTACGCCTACGACAACCTGCTCTACATCGTTGCGGGCGAAGTCGCGGCAGCAGCGGGCGGGGCCGATTACGAGACCTTGCTGGCGCGCGAAGTGTTCGCCCCGCTTGGGTTGGATCGCTGCCGCGTCGGTGCGTTCTCGCGCGATGCGGTGGGCGACATCGCGCAGCCGCATCGCAGCGGCAAGGTGCCCGGCAATGTGGATGGCGCAGACATTCCCGCGATCACCTCGGCGGCGGCCGGTGGCGTGCGTTGCAGCCTTGACGACATGCTCGTGTGGATGGGCAACTGGCTGGATGCTTCGCGCACGCCGGGCTGGCTGTCCGATGCGCAGCGTCATGCGATGTGGCGACCGCAGATGCCGATGCCGGTGAGCGCACGCCAGCAGCGCTGGGAAAAGATGCATTTTTCCGCCTACGGCTACGGCTTTCGCCTGAGCGACGTGAACGGCCAGTTTCGCGCCGGTCATACCGGCACGCTTGACGGCATGTACTCGGCCATGGCGCTTTTCCCGGACAGCCGCAGCGGTTACGTGTTCATGATCAATGGCGAAGCCGCGCAGGCGCGCACCGTGCTCGAAGCGCTGCTGTCGCGTCAGCTGACTCGCCCCGGAAGCGCGCCGGCGGTATCGGATTTCGCATGGGAACTGGACGAGATGGGGGCATCGTCGGTTCAGGTTCCAGCAGGAAAAACTGCTGCGACGCGCGAGCAGGTGAGGCCGGCAGAACTGGGTGCCCGGCTCGGGGTTTATCGCGATGCGTGGTTCGGCGAGGTGGCGTTGTGTGCCGATGCCGACGCGGTGCGATGGGTTTCCCGCAAATCCCCGCGCATGCATGGCACCGTGATGCGCGCCGGCGAGCGCCTGCTGGTGGAGTGGAACGATCCGGGCGTGAGTGGTGCGGATGCGTGGCTGGACCTCTCCCCAAGCCAGGCCCGATCACCGACAATGACGCTGCTCGCCATCGATCCTTCGACCGATTTCAGCTACGACTTCCACGATCTGTCATTGCAACGGACGCGCCCCTGTGACTGACCTTGCCACGCCCCGCGCCGCCGATGTCGCTGTCATCGGCAGCGGCATCATCGGACTTTCCTGTGCCTTCCACCTGCGCGAGCAGGGACGAGAAGTGCTGATGATCGATCCGAGCGGCTTCGGCAACCAGACCTCGCACGGCAATGCCGGCTCCATTTCGATCGGCGATGTGCTGCCGCAATCCACGCCGGGCGTGCTGATGACCGGCATCAAGATGCTGCTGGATCCCGATGCGCCGCTGAAACTGGATTTTGGCGCGTTGCCGACGTGGCTGCGCTGGGTGATGCGTTTTGTCTACAGCGGCGGCGCGTCACGCGTGACCCAGTACATCAACGCCATGCACGCGATCAACGACGCCTCGCGCGATGCCTGGCTGGACATGGCCGCTGCCATCGGCGCGAGCGAGCTTGTGGCCGAAACCGGTTGGCTGCACGTCTACAGCGAGTCTTCCAGCTTCGAGAAAGGCGAGTGGGAGCGGCAGTTGATGCGCGAGCGCGGCGTCAGCCACCACGTGCTGGATGCCAAGCAACTGCGCGATCTGGAGCCGGGTATCGGCAAGGATTTCCAGCATGCCGTGTTTCAGGACAAGTCGCTGGCGATGCGCGATCCGGGCCAGTTCTGCCAACGTCTGGGCGAGGCGCTGCTGGCGCGTGGTGCAGAGGCGATGCAGGCCCGCGTCGCGCAGATTCATCCCGGGCAGGGCCAGTACCGCATCGTCACCGATCGCGGCACCGTGCATGCCAAAACCGTGGTGCTGGCGGCGGGTGTCTGGACCAATCGCCTGCTGCGCGATTTCAACGTGAAGATTCCGGTGATTCCGGCGCGCGGCTATCACCTCATGTATCCGGATCAGGCCGATCTCGTGCATCGCCCGACCTTGTGGGCCGAGCGTTACATGGTGCTCTCGCCGATGGTGCCGGGCATCCGCATGACCAGCATCAAGGAACTCACGGCCATCGGTCGCGAGCCGGATTACCGCTACATCCAGCGCCGCGATGCCGATGCACGCCGTCTGTTTCCCGGCCTGGTCGGCCAGCCGGTGGCCGAATGGGCCGGCTACCGTCCGTGCACGCCCGATTCGCTGCCCATCATCGATCGCCTCGGCGATCACGATGTCTACATCGCCACAGGTCATGGCCACTTCGGCCTGACCCAGGCTCCGACCACCGGCAAGCTCATCGCGCAGATGATGGCCGGCGGCGAGACAATGATCCCGATGGCGCCGTATCGGTTGTCGCGTTTCGGTTGAAGTGCCGCAACGTGCGCGTGGCGTGAGGCGGGAGATTTTTTGCCGCAAGACCAAGCACCTCCCGCCGGCGAGTGTTTTTTCTCTGTCCCGACGGTGATTGTTCCCTATAACTCACCGGGCCAAGATCCGAAAATGACCGACATGAACTCCATCGAAGTCATTGATTCCCATACTGGCGGCGAGCCGACGCGCACCGTGATTTCGGGATTTCCCGATCTGGGTGGCGGCTCGCTGGCCGAGCGGCGCGAACGATTCGCGCGCCAATTGGATCACCTGCGCAGTGCCATCGCCTGCGAGCCGCGTGGCTCCGACGTGATCGTGGGCGCGTTGCTGGTGCCACCGACCGATCCGCGTGCGGCCACGGGCGTGATCTTCTTCAACAATGTCGGCCCGTTGTGGATGTGCGGGCACGGTGCGATCGGCGTGGTTCGCAGCCTGCAATTTCTTGGCCGTATCGCGCCGGGCCGGCATTGGCTGGAAACGCCAGTGGGGTTGGTGGGCGTGCTGCTGCACGAGGATGGCCGCGTCTCGATCGACAACGTGCCTTCGTATCGCCATGCGAAAGACGTGGTGGTGAAGCTGCCGCGTCTGGGTGAGGTGCGGGGCGATGTGGCATGGGGTGGCAACTGGTTCTTCATCACCGAAGATTCGCCATCGCCGCTGGCGTTGGCGCACTGGCGCGAACTGACCGATTACACCGTGCAGATCCGTCGCGCGTTGCAGGATGCGGGCATCACGGGTGCCGATGGTCAGGATATCGATCACATCGAGATCAACGCCGCCTCGCCCACGCCCGGCCTTGATGGACGCAATTTCGTGTTGTGCCCGGGCTATGCCTATGACCGCTCGCCGTGCGGCACCGGCACCAGCGCCAAGATGGCTTGCCTTGCGGCCGATGGAAAGCTCGCCGCCGGCAAGGTGTGGCGGCAGGAAAGCATCGTCGGCAGCGTGTTCGAGGCGGTCTGGCAGCCCGGCCCGCAAGGA
>JAEXRB010000202.1 GCA_023438325.1 Pseudomonadota bacterium
GTGATCGATCGTGTGCGCCGCTTGCTGGACGCCGAATGCGAAGTCGGTGATTTCCTGAATACCGTCGTCGCCCCCGCGGCGTTTGATCCGGGGCCTGCGTTTCCCAATGTCGGAGATCGTCTTGGCAGCTACGAACTGCTGCGCCCGCTCGCGGCAGGCGGTATGGGCGTGGTGTATCTGGGGCGGCGTGCCGATGATGTGTATCGGCAGGACGTGGCGATCAAACTGATCCGTTCCGTGCACCTGCATGGTGATCCTGGAACCCGCGCCGCGCTGATCGCGCGATTTGAAACCGAACGCGCCATCCTCGCCCAGCTCCAGCATGCCAACATCGCGCGCATTCTCGATGGTGGCAGCACCGACGCGGGCGTGCCGTATCTGGTGATGGAGCATGTCGATGGCGTGCCGCTGACCGACTATTGCCATGCGCGCCGTCTCGACGTGCGTGCCCGATTGCGGCTCATGTGCAAGGTATGCGATGGCGTGCAGGAGGCGCATCGGCATCTGATCGTGCATCGCGACATCAAACCCGACAACATCCTCGTTACCGCCGCCGGCGAGCCGCGCCTGATCGATTTCGGCATCGCGCGCGAGCTGGCCGAGGGCACCGAACCGATGGCCGGCGCCACGATGTACTCGGCCATGACGCCGGCCTACGCCAGCCCCGAGCAGGTGCGACACGAACTGCTCACCACCAGCTCGGATGTCTATTCGCTCGGCATCGTGCTCTATCAACTTGTCGCAGGGCGACGGCCCTACGAGCTGGCAGGTTTGCGTCCGGCCGACATCGAGCGCGCCGTCTGTCATGCCGAAGCGCTGCCGTTGCGTCAAAGCCTGCGCGAGGCGCCGTTGGATCCAGACGAGCGCCAGCGCCGCATCGCGCAGGTGGGGATCGATCTGGAACGCATCGTCGCCAAGGCATTGCACAAGGATCCATCACGCCGTTACCGCTCGGCAGAGGCCTTGTCCGACGATTTGGTGCGCTATCTGCAAGGCCAGCCGGTGCAGGCCCATCCCGATTCACTCTGGTATCGCAGCAGCAAGTTCGTACAGCGGCATCGCTTGAGCGTTGCGCTGGCGTCGCTGGCGTTGTTCGCCGTGCTGGTTTCAGCCGGCATCGCACTGCATCAGGCCGCCAGTGCGCGCCGTGCCGCTGCCGACACGCAACGCGCCAATGCTTTCCTCGTGGATGTGCTCAATCTTTCCGACCCGTACAACACCGGCGGCGAACTCACGCTCGGCCAAGCCATGGAGCGCGCCTATGCGATGGTGGAAGCGCGGTTTCCGGATCGCCCGGAACTGGCCACCGAACTGCGCCTCACCCTGGCCGAGGGCCTGTTCCGACGTGGCAGCGTCGATGAGGCCGGGCAACACCTCGAACGTGCCGTGGCCGACACCGCAGCGCTGTTGGGTACCGATTCCCCGCACCACATCCGGGCGCAGGTATCACTGGCCGCATTGCGTCGCGATCAGGGCCGCTATGCCGACGCCGAGCGGCTCTACCAGAGCGCCCAGGCCCGCATCGAGCACAGCGATTGGCGCGACGATGCGCTGCATTCACGTCTGCTCAACGATCTGGGCCTGCTGCATCTGGTGAAGGAGGATTACGCTGCGGCCGATCTGTTCCTGCGCCGCGCCATCGAAGTGGACGCCCAGGCCGTGCCGCCGGTGGACGCCCCTGCCCATGCACAGACCGTGGCGAATCTGGCTCAGGCCGCCCGAGGCCTGGGCGACTACGAGCGCGCCGAGGCGTTGTACGCGCAGGCCCAGACCATCTTCGAGCGCGAGCATCCGCAAGGCAGCCCGCAGATCGCCGTGGTGCTCAACAACCGCGCCAACATCGCGCGTCGACGCGAGCGCCCGGAGGAGGCGCTGGAACTGCAGCGCCGGGCTGTGGAAATGCATCGAAAATCCTATTCCGGCGATCACGTCATGGTGCTGTTACCCACGGTCAATCTCGCCCGCCAGTACGTCGATCTGGATCGTGCCGCCGAAGCATTGCCGCATGCCGAAGCCGCCGAGGCGATGGCGCAGCGGCTTTATCCCAATACGCCGCATGCCTATCGCGTGCAGGCCATCGCCGCATTGGCCGATACACAGCGCGGGTTGCAGCGCTTCGAGCAAGCCGATGCCACCCTGCGCCGTGTGGAGGCCATGCTGCCTCAGGCCGATGTGCCACAGAGCACCTCCGAGTACGTGGACATCGTGCGCTCGGATCTGTGCGAGGCCGCGCCCGCGCTGCCTGGCTGCGACGCATCACCGGACACGGTGCGATAATCGCGCCATGAACGATCAGAACGAACCCACCGGAAACGGGCCGGATTCCCCCGCCACCACGCACTTCGGCTTTCGCGATGTTCCCGTCGGCGACAAACGCAAGCTGGTCGGCGAAGTCTTCAGCTCGGTTGCCGCCAAGTACGACCTGATGAACGACCTCATGTCGCTGGGCATCCACCGCATCTGGAAACGCTACTTCGTTGCCACTTCCGGGGTGAAGCGCGGCGATCGCGTTCTCGATCTGGCCGGCGGCACCGGTGACATCGCCGCGCTGCTGCATCCGCATGTGGGCGACACGGGCGAGATCGTCGTCGGCGACATCAACGCCGACATGCTGCGCGTGGGCCGCGATCGCCTGACCGATCGCGGCCTTGTGCGTGGTCTGGAATGGACGCAGATGGATGCCGAGGCGCTGCCTTTCCCCGATGCGCATTTCGATCTGGTCACCATCGCCTTCGGCCTGCG
>JAEXRB010000293.1 GCA_023438325.1 Pseudomonadota bacterium
GTTCCAGTTCTTGCCGCCGAGGAACGGTGGTGACACCAGCACGCTCGGGCCCTTGTCCTCACCCTCTGCCGGCGGTGCCGGATACTGGCCCGGATCGATGTTGGGCCGGCCGGTCTTGAGGTCGAAACCATCGGCCCAGGTGATGCCATCCACGAACGGATAGGCCGCGATCAGCGCGTTCTGGCGGTGGATCTTGCCGCCGGGCTTGGCCAGCTTGTCCACATCGGTGATGAAGAAATAGCCGTTGCGATCGGCATGCGCACCGGCACGGATCTTCTTGCCGTTGTGCTCGTAGTCGAACAGGATGATTTCGTTGTTGCCGGAAAAATCCCAGGCATCGTTCGGGGTATGCGACAGAAAGCCTTTCACTTCGCCGGTGGACGGATCGACATAGGCCTGACCGGAGGTGTAGAGGCTGTCCCACTCGCGTGGATCGCCACCCTTGGGCGTGCGCTTCCAGGTATTCCACGGCGCCGGATTGCCGGTGCCCACGACGATGGTGTTGGTCTTAACGTCGAAGGTGGCCGTCTGCCACGGTGCGCCGCCGCCCTGGCTCCAGGCCTCGACCTTGCCGGTCGGCTGGTTCGGATCATTCGGCCAGCTCGGCGCCTTCTTGTCGCCGGTGGTGGTGGAGGCCTGACCATTCAGGCGGCCTTCGTGACCTTCCACCATCGGACGCATCCAGACTTCGTCCCCGGTTTCTGGATCGCGCGCGAACAATTGGCCGACCACGCCGAATTCATCGCCGGACGAACCGTGCACCACCATCACCTTGCCGGTCTTCTGGTCCTTCACGATGAAGGGCGCACCGGTCATGGTGTAACCGACCTTGTGATCGCCAAACTTCTTGTTCCAGACGACGCGGCCAGTGTCCTTGTTCAGCGCGACCAGTCGCGCATCCAGGGTGCCGAAGTAGATCTTGTCGCCGTAGATGGCGGCGCCACGATTGACCACGTCGCAGCACGGACGGATGTCGTCCGGCAGGCGGTGCTCATAAGACCACAACTGCTTGCCGGTCTTGGCATCCAGTGCGAACACACGGGAATACGAACCGGTGACGTAGAGCTTTCCATCATGCAGCAGTGCCTGGGTTTCCTGGCCGCGCTGCTTTTCGCCGCCGAAGCTGAAGCTCCAGGCGGGTACCAGATCGCCCACGTTGTCGCGGTTGATCTTTTCCAACGCGGAATAGCGCTGGGCCTGAAGGCCGAGGCCATAGCTGAGGATGTCGCCTGGTGTGGCGTGATCGTTGGCGATGTCTTCCCAGGTGACATTGGCGGCCTGCGCACTGAGTGACACCAGCGACAGCGACAGGGCAAAACTCAAGAGATTGCGTTTCATGGTGTTCCCTCCCCAGGGAATTGGTGAACGTGATGGAGCAGTGTTGGATCGAACGTTGCTGAGTCAGATCGTCCTGAATCAGTCTTCTTTCGGTCGCGACTCGATGTAGGTGTGAATCGCCCACATCGCTTCCTGACTCATGATTCCTTCGAACGGCGGCATGTAGACGCGACCATCGCGGACGCGTCCCTTGCGCACGGTGGCGATGTAGTAGCCCTCCATGTCGGCCAGGCATTCCTCGTCGCCGCCGCAGTCACGCGTGAGAAAGCGCAGATCCGGTGCGATGCCGCCGGAGAGCACTTCAAGGCCATGGCAACGGGCGCAGTTGGCGTTGTAGCCACGCGAGCCCACACGAATGGCTTCTTCGTGGTGCTCGCCGGTGGCAAACGGATCACGCGCGAGCCAGTCCTCTTCACCCAACTTGGGCAAGTTGCCGGTATCCACTGGCTGCGGCGCGGTATCGCCATGTGCCATCGCAAGATGGCTGAAACCCATGAGGACCACGCAGAGCAACAGGAACGCAAAGCATGGAAAGCGGCGGGTTCGTGCCGTGGAAGAAGTTGTTTTCTGGCTGGAGATCATCAGGCTGGCGTGCACGGCGGTGTTCCTGGCAGGGGGTCGAATCGGAGCAATGGCTGGGATGTGGTCATCCGACAGGCGAACCTGCCGGATGACCATCGCGAGGCTTAGAAGAAGCCCAGGGCCTTGGGCGAGTAGCTGACCAGCAGGTTCTTGGTCTGCTGGTAGTGGTCGAGCATCATCTTGTGGTTCTCGCGACCGATGCCGGACTGCTTGTAACCACCGAAGGCGGCATGTGCGGGATAGGCGTGGTAGCAGTTGGTCCAGACGCGGCCGGCCTGGATCGCGCGGCCCATGCGGTACAGACGCGAGGCATCACGGCTCCATACGCCGGCACCGAGGCCGTATAGCGTGTCGTTGGCAATGGCGAGGGCTTCGGCTTCGTCCTTGAACGTGGTGACCGACACCACCGGCCCGAAGATTTCTTCCTGGAACACACGCATCTTGTTGTGGCCCTTGAACACCGTCGGCTTCACGTAGAAACCGCCGGCCAGATCGCCATCGAGCTTGTTCTGCTCGCCGCCGATCAGAACTTCGGCGCCTTCCTGCTTGCCGATGTCGATGTAGGACAGGATCTTCTCGAGCTGCTCGTTGGAAGCCTGCGCACCGACCATCGTGTTCGGATCCAGCGGGTTGCCCTGCTTGATCGCGGCCACACGCTTCAGCACCTTCTCCATGAACTTGTCGTAGATCGATTCCTGGATCAGCGCGCGGCTCGGGCAGGTGCAGACTTCGCCCTGGTTGAAAGCAAACAGCACGAAGCCTTCGACGGCCTTGTCGAGGTAATCGTCGTCCTGCGCCATCACGTCTTCGAAGAAGATGTTGGGCGACTTGCCGCCCAGTTCCAGCGTCACCGGAATCAGGTTGTGGCTGGCGTACTGCATGATCAGGCGACCGGTGGTGGTTTCACCGGTGAAGGCGATCTTGGCGATGCGGTTGCTCGATGCCAGCGGCTTGCCGGCTTCCAGTCCGAAGCCGTTGACCACGTTGAGCACGCCCGGCGGCAACAGGTCACCGATGACTTCCAGCAGCACCAGAATCGAGGCAGGCGTCTGCTCGGCCGGCTTGAGCACGATGCAGTTGCCGGCCGCCAAGGCCGGCGCCAGCTTCCACACCGCCATCAGCAACGGGAAGTTCCAGGGAATGATCTGGCCGACCACGCCCAGCGGTTCGTGGAAGTGATAGGCGATGGTGTCGCTGTCGATCTCGGAGATCGCGCCTTCCTGCGCGCGGATGGCACCGGCGAAATAGCGGAAGTGATCCACGGCCAGCGGCACGTCGGCATTGAGGGTTTCGCGAATCGGCTTGCCGTTGTCCCAGGTTTCCGCGTGTGCCAGCAGCGAGAGGTTCTGCTCGATGCGGTCGGCGATCTTGTTGAGGATGTTGGCGCGTTGCGTGGTGCTGGTCTTGCCCCAGGCATCCTTGGCGGCGTGCGCGGCATCCAGCGCAGCATCGATGTCCTCCGCGTTGGAACGCGCCACCGAAGTGAACACCTTGCCGTTCACCGGCGAAGTGTTTTCGAAGTACTGGCCCGACTTCGGAGCCACCCATTGGCCGCCGATGTAGTTATCGTAGCGCGGCTTGAACAGGGCAGAAGGATCGGTCGCGTAGGCAGGTGTGGTGCTCATGGGGTGACTCCTCGGGATGGTGTTCGCCACAGGACGTGGCCACCGGAGTCATCGCAGGAAGCGTGCCAACGACAGCGATGTTGCAGTGTGTCAATCCACGGAAAACGCCTGTTTCAAAGGAAGCGACCGAGTCCTCGCGGAAATCCTGCTGCGATGCGGCATCGACACACATTGCACCCGCTTCGGGGATGTGGTTTGTGATGGAACAGGCCGATGGGACACTGTCGCAAAATGCGACACTTCCTACGGAACACCGATGCGACGCACACCGGATGCGACGCACGCACGGGAGGGAGAGAGGTCATGGGTCGTTCCATCGACGATGTCACTGCAGCGCGGCACGCGTTCTTCGAGCATGGTCGCAAGCCGGCCGGACAGGTTCCCGAAACCATTTTCGAGTCCTGGCAACGCTGCCAGCGCCTCGGCCTGGAGGCCAATGCCAAACCACCGATAGAACCGGTTCCCGAGTCAGGCCTGCGCGAACTGCGCGAACGCAATGAGCGCCTGTGGTTGCGTGCCCGTCCGGAACTGGAAGCGCTGGCCGGTGACACCCGCGTCACCGGCAGCATGGTGGTGTTGACCGATGCCGAAGGCTGGATCCTGGATGCCCAGGGCAACCCGCACTTTCTCGACCGTGCCGGTCGCGTCGCGTTGCGCCCCGGCGCGAGTTGGACCGAGGATCATGCCGGCACCAATGCCGTCGGCACCGCCATGATCGAAGGCCGCGCGACATCGGTGCGGGGTGCCGAACACTTTTTCGCGCCACACCGCATCCTGAGCTGCCACGCCGCACCGATCTTCGATCCGGCGGGCCGCATCGTCGGCGTTCTCGACATTTCCGGCGATTCCAACGAACACCACATGCATGCTCTGGGCCTGGTGCGGATGGCGGTGTCCCAGATCGAACGACGCTTCTTCGACGACGGGCTCGGCGATTGCGAATTGTTGCGCCTGCATCCGGATCATGCCCTGCTCGGTACACCTTCCGAAGGTTTGCTGGGCTTCCGTGGTGGCCGCCTCATCGCCGCCAACGCGCAAGGCCTGAATCTGCTGGGCCTGGATCGCAGCGACA
Source organism: Pseudomonadota bacterium (assembly GCA_023438325.1). GTDB lineage: Bacteria > Pseudomonadota > Gammaproteobacteria > Xanthomonadales > Xanthomonadaceae > Denitratimonas. Next base: position 4,618 of record JAEXRB010000293.1, read on the forward strand.
TCGGCCGCTGCCGATACGACGAAGTATTCGATGCCCCGCTGACACGTCTGCGCCACGACGGCGCCCTGCTCGACCATCAGGGCCGGCGCCTGTTCGGCACCATCGAGGAAGCTCGTGCCGCCCACGCGTCCTCTTCGCGTTCGCGTTCCTCGGCACCTGTCGTCAACATCGTGCCAGGCGGCACGGCGATATCCGGTGATGCCGTTTCTTTCGATGCATCGCAGGACATGGCGCTCGAACGCGCCCGCCGCGTACTCGATGCCGGCCTGCCGGTACTCCTCAATGGCGAGACCGGCACCGGCAAGGAGGTGTTCGCTCGCGAACTGCATCGTCGTTGCGCCAGAGCGCGCCGCCCCTTCGTCGCAGTCAATTGTGCCGCGCTGCCAGAAGGATTGATCGAGGCCGAGCTGTTCGGCTACGAAGAAGGCGCCTTCACCGGGGCACGCCGTCACGGCAGCCCCGGCCTGTTGCGGCAGGCCGAAGGCGGTGTCCTGTTCCTGGACGAAATCGGCGACATGCCGCTTGCCTTGCAACCACGCCTGCTGCGCGTGTTGCAGGAGCGCGAGATGGTGCCATTGGGTGGCAGCAAGCCGGTGAAGCTCGATTTCGTGTTGATCTGCGCCACTCATTGCGATCTGGAAGCCGCCATCGCCGAAGCCCGCTTCCGCGCCGAC
>JAEXRB010000300.1 GCA_023438325.1 Pseudomonadota bacterium
GTCCAGGCCAACGCGTTCGGATTCTTCGGAAACACGCAGGCCCACGGTGAATTTCGCCAACAGCATCGCGATGGCGGTGGCAATGGCGCACCAGACCACCGTGAACACCACGCTGATGACCTGCACACCTACCTGCGTGCCGAGGCTCACGCCTTCGGCCAGGCCGGTGCCGCCGAGCGATGCGGCGCTGAACACGCCTGTCAGCACGGCACCGATGATGCCGGCCACACCGTGCACGCCGAACACATCCAGGCTGTCGTCGGCATTGAGCAACTTCTTGAGGCCGGTGACGGCCCAGACGCAGATCGCACCTGCCGCAATACCGATGACAATGGCACCAAGCGGCCCGACGCTACCGGCCGCCGGTGTCACGCCCACGAGACCGGCAATCGCGCCGGTGGCTGCACCGAGCGCCGAAGGCTTGCCCTTGACGATGGCTTCCACCAGCGTCCAGGCGAGCACACCTGCGGCAGTGGCGACGATGGTGTTGATCATCGCGAGCGAGGCGGTTTCATTCGCGGCCACGGCCGAACCTGCGTTGAAGCCGAACCAGCCGATCCACAGCAGCGAGGCGCCGATGAAGGTGAACGGCACGCTGTGCGGTTTGATCGCTTCCTTGCCGAAACCCAGGCGTTTGCCGAGGAAGTACGCACCCACCAAACCGGCGACGCCGGCGTTGATGTGCACCACGGTGCCGCCGGCGAAATCGATCACGCCCTTGTGTGCAAGGAATCCGCCGCTCCAGACCATGTGCACCATCGGGAAGTAGGCCAGCGTCACCCAGATCGCCGAGAAAAGCAGCACGGCCGAGAACTTCATGCGCTCGGCGAAGGCGCCCACGATCAGGGCGGCGGTAATGCCTGCAAACGTGGACTGGAACGCGACGAAAAGCAGTTCGGGGATGCCGGCGGCTTCACTGGTAAGGCCGATGCCCTTGAGAAAGGCTTTTTCGGTGAACGAGCCGAAGAAGCTGTTGCCCTCGGTAAACGAGGCGCTGTAGCCGTAGGCGATCCACAGCAGGATCACCAGCGAAAACACAACCAGGACCTGCATGATCACCGACAGCACGTTCTTGCTGCGGACCATGCCGCCGTAGAACAGCGCCAGACCGGGCACCACCATCAAGAGCACCAGCAGGGTGGAGGTAAGCATCCAGGCGACGTTGCCGCTGTCGAACACGACTTCGGCGGTTTCCTCCTGTGCGAGCGCCGGCGCGAGCCAGAACAGGCCGGTGAGGACGAGCATCATCATCAAGGCGGCGCGGGTGCCGCGTGTAAAAGCAATGGGAAATGTCATGGGTATTCTCCTGCGCGCTTCACAGCGCGTCATCGCCGATTTCGCTGGTGCGGATTCGCACCACGTGATCCAGGGCCGAGACGAAGATCTTTCCGTCGCCCACCTTGCCGGTGCGTGCGGCTTGCGCCAGCGCCTCCACGGCGGCTTCTACCAGGACATCGGGTACTGCAGCCTCGACCTTGATCTTGGGCAGGAAATCCACGACGTACTCGGCGCCGCGATACAACTCGGTATGGCCTTTCTGCCGCCCGAAACCCTTGACTTCGGTGACGGTGATGCCCGACACGCCGACCTGGGTGAGCGCCTCGCGCACCTCGTCGAGCTTGAACGAGCGGATGATGGCGGTGATCAGTTTCATTGGGGTTCCTCCGTCGTCAGAACGATTTGGTGAGGGCGATGAACAGGCGCGAATCGCCGCCGTCCACGTCCACATCGGTGAAGGTCACGCCGATGTCGAAATCGTTGGGCAGGGTCTTGTTGATGCCGACTGACCAATCGATGTAGTCCTCGCCGAAGTCGCCGGAAATGAACTGTTTGCCGGCATGCAGGCCGAGCGACCAGGTATCGGCGAAGCCGTAGTCGATGCCGGTTTCCAGGTACGAGCTGCCGTCCGAATCGACGATGCCGAACAGGTCGGTGACGGCGTAGGAGTACTTCACCGAGAAGATGCCTGCAGAGAGGCCGGCGTACAGCTCGACGGTATCGGTGTCGTTGAAGCCGGACGGATAGCTGCCCGGATAGCCGTAGTAGAGCGCTCCGACATCGAAGGAGATGGTGTCGGACAACTGGTTGCGGTAGCCGATATAGCCATCCAGTTCGAGCTGGCTGGAAACATCCGGATCAGCATCGGACAGCCAGCTGATGCTGCTGCTCCAGGCGCCGGCATAGAAGCCGCTTTCGGCTTCGAATTCGATACCGCCCTGCAAGGCGGGCTTCTTGTTGGTCTGGGTGTAGCCGCGGAACACGTAGTCGGAGGTGAGCGTGAGCGATCCGCTCAGTCCGGCTGCGTTTGCCGCACCGGCCGAAAGCAGGCCGGTTCCCAGAAGACACCCCAAAAACAATGGACGCAATGACATGACAGGCTCCCCTTTGAGCATGTGGATGGTTGGTCCCTCCCCTCTGGCCGAGTTGTTCTGTGTGCAGGTAGCGTCCGGCCGCCGCCCCTGCTTTTGCTGCCATGCCCCCGCATGGCTGTTGCTGCGCATTCCTCTGCGATGAAGCCCTGAAAGCGAACGGGGCTGGAATCTTTCGATTCCAGCCCCGTGTGTTTTTCTTACAGCCCGTAGTAGAGCGAGTATTCGAGCGGGTGTGTGGAGGCCCGGAACTTGGTGACCTCCTGTGCCTTCAACGCGATGTAACCGTCGATGAAGTCATCGCTGAACACGCCGCCGGCCTTGAGGAAGTCACGATCCTTGTCGAGCGCTTCCAGTGCCTGATCCAGCGAATGGCAGACGGTGGGAATGTTCTTCTCTTCTTCCGGCGGCAGGTCGTACAGATCCTTGTCCGAAGGCGCGCCCGGGTCGATCTTGTTGCGGATGCCATCGAGCCCGGCCATCAGCAGCGCGGCGAAGGTGAGGTAGCCGGTCTGCATCGGATCGGGAAAACGCATTTCGATGCGGCGCGCCTTGGGGCTGTTGACCCACGGAATGCGGCACGAAGCGGAACGGTTGCGGGCCGAGTAAGCCAGCATCACGGGTGCTTCAAAGCCCGGCACCAGACGCTTGTAGCTGTTGGTGGTGGAGTTGGTGAAGGCATTGATGGCACGGGCGTGCTTGAAGACGCCGCCGATGTACCACAGCGCCATTTGCGACAGGCCGCCATAGCCTTCGCCGGCGAACAGGTTTTGCCCGTCCTTGGACAGCGACTGATGCACGTGCATGCCCGAGCCGTTGTCTCCCACCAGTGGCTTGGGCATGAAGGTGGCGGTTTTGCCGTAGCGATGCGCCACGTTCCTGACCACGTATTTGAGCGTCAGCAGTTCGTCGGCCTTTTTCACCAGCGTGTTGAACTTGACGCCGATTTCGCATTGGCCGGCGTTGGCCACTTCGTGGTGATGCACTTCGGTTTCGATGCCCAGCGATTCGAGCACCTTGCACATCTCGGCGCGCAGGTCGTGCAGCGAATCGGTAGGTGCCACCGGGAAGTAGCCGCCCTTCACGCCGGGCCGATAGCCGGAGTTGCCGCCCTCGTATTCCTTGGCCGAGTTCCAGTGCGCCTCTTCGGATTCAATGTGGAAGAAGGTATGGCCCATCTCGTTCGCCCAGCGCACCGAATCGAACACGAAGAACTCCGGTTCCGGCCCGAAAAATGCGGTTTCGGCCACACCGCTGGACTTGAGGAAGGCTTCGGCGCGCTTGGCAATGGAGCGTGGGCAGCGGCTGTAGGCCTGCATCGTGGCCGGCTCCAGCACATCGCAGACCAGAACCAGGGTGGGGTCGGCGGTGAACGGATCGATGAAAGCGCTGTCCGGATCAGGCAGCAGCACCATGTCCGACTCGTTGATGCCTTTCCAGCCGGCGATGGAGGAACCGTCGAACATCTTGCCGTCTTCGAACAAGGCCGGCTCCACCACGCGGATCGGAAACGTCACGTGATGCTGCTTGCCGCCCATGTCGGCGAAACGCAGGTCGACGAATTCGATGGCGTTGTCCGAGATGAGTTTTTCGATTTGTTCGTACGACATGGAGCACTCCGCGAGATGGAAAGAAGGTGTTCCTAGTCATAGCAAAGGCTGTGCCACCTCCTTAATTGTTTTCAACCTATTGATTTGAAATGATATTGAAATCCATTGCGCCATCGTGCAGCGAGCCGGTGCACTGATTTGGTGCATTTTTATGGTGCGCTGCACCAGCGACGTATTCGCGCGGTGCGGTGTCGCTCTTTGGTTGCCGATGCTTGACTCGACGGCTTTGATCCTCGGCCCGGGTAACCAAGAGGTTGCTGAAAGGCCTTGCCCGGGGTTTTTCGGCGCGAACGGTCGCGGCAAAGCTGTGTCACCTTCAACGCCGATCAATCGCTTGCGTGATCGATCGGCGTGCGGCGCGTCCCTGCTAGGGTGTCGTAGCTTCGAAGCCATCCCGGAATAGAAAGGGATTGTTGAACTCATTGGCGCCGAGGTCCACGCGCGCTCCCATGATGCGCGGATTGCCATCTAAATCCAGGGATCCCAGTCCGCCTGGTGGGGTGGATGTACCTGCATCGATGGCTGGCGATGAAGGCAGCAAGTGGTAGATCCCATCCACACGCTCGAGGTAGAGCGGGTCTGTTCCAAACAGGCTGTTGTTCACGTTGGCGGACGCGATGCTGGCATCGGTCGTATCGGCCAAGGTGTTGCTGATGTTCACGGCGCCGTTCACGGCAAGATCGAAACCGGCGTTGTCCGGCACAGTGAGGTTGACCAGTGAAATATCCGCGCTGTCGCTGATCCCCGCAAGGACACCGCCATCGGTTTCGCTGCGGGAGATTTCGCTGTCCCCCAGCACGACAATGTTGTTGGAGTTGGCGAACAGGTGAACCTGGTATTTGGCACTCGTGGTCTCCGTTGTCGCATTGTCGGTTACACGCAGCCGCCGCATCAGTATCTGTGCGTTGGATTCACCAGGTGAATTGAGGGAGACATTGAGGCCGCTGCCCAAAGGTGATGCCGAGGCTGCGCCGATGATGTGGTTGCCCGAAATTTCCAGGTTGTCCAGTTCAACCAAGCCGTTGCCTGCCGCACCTACCGACAGCCCGCCCGCATAGCCAAACGAAACCTGCAGGGTGTTATTGAAGATCCGTAGATCCGACATCCCTATCCGTGCGTCATCCATGGCGAACGCACTCAGCCCGGCGGTGTTGCCGTAGGCTCCGGTTACATGGTTGTTATTGACTTTGCATCGCTCGATTACCAGCACGGCACTGTTGTAGGCCGCCAGCGAGGCGCCGCCACCGGAGGCCACCAGCGCGCCGCCTCCGTCTGCGATTCCATAGCCGATGCTGCAATCAGAAACCTCCAGGCGGGCATCATTGCGGGCGGTCAACCTGGCATTTGCCCCTGACACAGACCTGCCGGACAGGAGGCTGAGGCTGCGTATGGTGACGACTCCGGCTTCGGCATCCACGGTCAAGGTTCGCCCTTCTTCACTGGCGCTGAGGACGGTTTGGTGGTGGGTGATTACTTGCTGATCGTAGGTGGTGTTCCAGCCGCCGCTGATATCCAAACGTTCGTTTACCATTTGGGTGATCGTGACGATCTGGCCGCTCATCGATAATCCCCCCCTGATCCGGATTTCGTCATCACCCGAGTGGGCAAGCGCCGCGTTCACGGCGTCTTGAATCTGACTGTGGGTGCCGCCAGGCCCTACGGTGAAGACATCCGCCAGAACCAAGCCGGGGCTGGCCACGGCAATGACCGGAAAACACAGTTTGCGAAACCACGTTGCGACACTTGGCTGAAACATGAAATTCCCCTGGGTGGATACATGCAGCGGCACGATACGCCCGGGCCCGACGCGTTTCCACCACCTGCCGATCTATCGCTCCGAATGCCCACCCTCATACCCATCGTGGCGGGTGAACATCGCTGGCTTCATTAAGTCGACGAAGGCGCGTGCCTGCGGGGAAAGGTATTTGCCCTTGCGGATCACCACGCCATAGCTGCGCGGCGGGAAGTAGGCGCGCAGGTTGCGCACGGCCAGGCGTTCGTGGTCGGTTTCGGTCAGGCAGATGCCGGTGACGATGGAAATGCCCAGACCCATCGCCACGTATTGCTTGATGATTTCCCAGCCGCCCACTTCCAGCGCCACGGTGTAGGGCACGCGGCGCTGTTGGAAAACCAGATCGACAAGGCGATAGGTGGTGAGGCGTTTGGGTGGCAGGATCAGGCCGAACGGGGAAATGTCTTCCAGGGTGAGTGGATGCGCTGTCGCGAGCGGGTGCCCGAGTGGCGCGATCAGCATCGGATCGAAACTGCGCACCGGCGCGTAATCCAGATCGGTGGGGACATCGAGCATGGAGCCGACGGCCAGATCCACTTCGTCGGAGCGGATCAGGGCCAGGCCATCCTTGCCGGTGACGTTGTGCAGCTTGAGCTGCACTTCCGGATGCGCCTCGCGGAAGGCTTCCACCAGGGTCGGCAGGAAGTACAGGATGGTGGAGCTGCCGGCGGCGATGTTCAGTTCGCCCGCCGACATGCCGCGCAGGCGATGGCGGAACTCACCTTCGAGCCCGTCCAGTCCATCCACCAGCGGGCGCGCCAGATCGTAAAGCTCCTGCCCTTCGGCCGTGAGATTGAGGCGGCGGCCCTGGCGCTCGAACAGCTTGACCCCCAATTCGCCTTCCAACGCGCCCAGTTGCAGGCTGACGGCAGGCTGGCTGAGGAAAAGTGCCTCGGCGGCGCGGGTCACCGAGCCGAGGCGTGCGGCATGGCAAAACGCACGCAACTGCTTGAGTCGGCTGCCTTTGTAGTAGAAGCGTGCGGCAGGATTGCTCATCGGTGAGGGCGGTTCATGTTGATGTATTTGTAATGTTAATAACATTCATTGAAACATTTGTCTTGGCAAAGTATCGCTCTGGCGCATAGGTTGGACACCCGTTCCAGCGCCGAAAGCCAAGGAGGCCGTCATGGCCGATGCGTCCAACCCTCCCGGAATCGAAGTCACCGCACCTCTGGCGGCAGGCTACGACGCCGTACTGACGCCCGCCGCGCTGGAGCTTCTGACCGAGCTGCACCGCCGCTTCGAGCCGCAGCGTCAGGCCCTGCTCACTGCGCGGCGCGAGCGTCAGGCCCGATTCGATGCCGGCCAATTGCCGGACTTTCGCGCCGATACCCGTTCGATCCGCGAATCGGAATGGCGCGTGGCGCCAATTCCGGCCGCGTTGCAGGATCGCCGCGTGGAGATTACCGGGCCGGTCGATCGCAAGATGATCATCAACGCGCTGAACTCCGACGCCAAGGTGTTCATGGCCGATTTCGAGGATTCCACCAGCCCGACCTGGGCCAATCAGGTGGAAGGCCAGATCAACCTGCGCGATGCGGTGAGCGGCGATATCCAGTTCACCGCCGAGAACGGCAAGCACTACGCACTCAGGCCGGATGCCGGCACCGTGCTGATCGTGCGCCCGCGCGGTTGGCATCTGTCCGAAAAGCACGTGCTGGTCGATGGCCAGCGTTTGTCCGGCGGCATGTTCGATCTGGCGCTTTTCGCCCTGCACAACGCCGCGGCCCTGCATGCGCGTGATCGCGGCCCGTACTTCTACCTGCCCAAGCTGGAGGCGATGGAAGAAGCCGCGCTGTGGGATGAAGTGATGGCCTTCCTCGAAGTCCGTCTGAGCCTGCCGATCGGCACGATGAAGGCCACCGTGCTGATCGAAACCCTGCCGGCGGTGTTTGAGATGGACGAAATCCTGCACGCATTGCGCGGCCGCATCGTGGGCCTCAATTGCGGGCGCTGGGACTACATCTTTTCCTACATCAAGACGTTCCGCCGCCATCCCGATCGGGTGCTGCCCGAGCGCGCGCAGGTGAACATGGGCGTGCCTTTCCTGAGCGCGTATTCGCAACTGCTGATCAAGACTTGCCATCGGCGCGGCGCGTTCGCGATGGGCGGCATGGCCGCGCAGATTCCGATCAACAGCGATGAGGCGGCCAACGCGCAAGCATTGAATCGGGTGAAGGCCGACAAGCTGCGCGAGGTGACCAATGGCCACGACGGCACCTGGGTCGCGCACCCGGCCTTGATTCCGGTGGCGAAAACGGTGTTCGACGAACACATGCCCGGCCCCAACAACCTGGCCGTGGCGCGTGCCGATGTTGTCGCCGATCGAGACGCCCTGATCGCCCCGAGCGGCGGCAACATCACCCGCGATGGATTTGCCGCCAATGTCGATGTGTGCGTGCGCTATCTCGCGGCATGGCTCGATGGTCTGGGCTGCGTGCCGATCCACCACCTGATGGAAGACGCCGCCACCGCCGAAATTTCCCGCACACAGCTATGGCAATGGCTGCACCTCGGCGAGCAGGTGTTCGAAGACGGCGCGCCGATCGACTTCGCCTGGTTCGACCTGGTGCTGGCGCGTGTGCCGCAGCGCTTGCCGGAAAGCGGCCTGCCCGGCCAATCGAAGATCCGCGAAGCCATGGCGCTGTTGGCCGAGCTCACCCATGCCGACGAACTGGCCGACTTCCTCACCCTACCCGCTTACGAGCGGATCTGATCCGCCTCCTCTCTCCCTGCCCACACGTCCCAAGGAATCCTGCGATGAGTATCCGCCAACAACAGATCGACGCCCTGCAGAAGGAATGGAACACCGACCCGCGCTGGAAGCTGGTGAAGCGCCCGTACAGCGCCGCCGACGTGGTGCGCCTGCGCGGCAGCCTGCAACCCGAGCACACCCTGGCCAAGCGTGGCGCCGAAAAACTCTGGAAGCTGGTCAACGGCGAAGCGAAGAAGGGCTACGTCAACGCTTTTGGTGCGATCTCCGCCGGGCAGGCCATGCAGCAGGCCAAGGCGGGGCTGGAAGCGGTGTACCTCTCCGGCTGGCAGGTGGCCGCCGATGGCAACACGTCCGAAACCATGTATCCCGATCAGTCGCTGTATGCGTACGACTCGGTGCCTACCATGGTTCGTCGCATCAACAACACCTTCCAGCGTGCCGATGAGATCCAGTGGAAGAATATTTTCGACGGCAAGGTAAAGGAAGAAGACAGCATCGACTTCTTCCTGCCCATCGTGGCAGACGCCGAAGCCGGTTTCGGCGGCGTGCTCAACGCCTACGAACTGATGAAGAACATGATCATCGCCGGTGCCGCCGGGGTGCATTTCGAAGATCAGCTCGCGGCAGTGAAAAAGTGCGGTCACATGGGGGGCAAGGTGCTGGTGCCCACTTCCGAAGCGATTCAGAAACTCGTCGCGGCACGCCTGGCTGCCGATGTGCTCGGGGTGCCGACCATCGTGCTGGCGCGTACCGATGCCGAGGCCGCCAACCTCATCACCTCCGATCATGATGCCAACGACACGCCGTTCCTCACCGGCGAGCGCACCAACGAAGGCTTCTACCGCGTCAAGAACGGCTTGGAGCAGGCGATTTCGCGCGGCATTGCCTACGCACCCTATGCGGATCTGGTGTGGTGCGAAACCGGCACGCCGGACATTGGTTTTGCACGCGAGTTCGCCCAGGCCGTGCTGGCGAAGCATCCCGGCAAGCTGCTCAGCTACAACTGCTCGCCGAGCTTCAACTGGAAGAAGAACCTCAACGACAAGCAGATTGCCTCGTTCCAGGAAGAGCTCTCCGCACTCGGCTACAAGTACCAGTTCATTACCTTGGCCGGCATCCACATCAACTGGTACAACACCTTCAAGTTCGCGCACGACTACGCGCGCGGCGAAGGCATGCGTCACTACGTGGAGCAGGTGCAGGAACCCGAGTTCGCCGCACGCGAGAAGGGCTATACCTTCGTCAGCCATCAGCAGGAAGTGGGTGCCGGTTACTTTGATGACGTGACCACCGTGATTCAGGGTGGCGCCTCTTCCGTCACCGCGTTGACCGGCTCCACCGAAGAAGAGCAGTTCTACGACGAGAACAAGCGTGCGGTGGCATAAGACAATGTGACACTGAAAAAAGGCCCCGCTCTGGCGGGGCCTTGGGGTTCAGTCAAGGGTGAACGACTAGAACGAGGCGCCGTGGTGGCGGATCCACTCGCTCAGGTGTGCCTTACTCGAAACCATCACTGAAGAGCGTGCCCGATTCTTCAGCTGTGTAGTAGGCGATGCGAACGCCACAAAACTGCACCGAGCCGTCTGTGACATTGCCCAGGTTGACAACGATGTTGATCGGCTCGAGAAAGTGATCGACCACATAATTCATCTCTCCGGACAGGATCGACGTATGGCCCGTACCCTGTGGCCCGGCGACGATGCTTCGCTCGTTGAAGCTGCCTGAGGCGTTGTAGGTGGTGAAAAGAGCCGTGGGTGCAGCCCCACTGGTTTCATTCTTGTAATAGAGGCGCATCCATTTCACTTCGGCGCCCTGTGGAAGGATGAGCTTGTGGTGGAAGCGGCGCTCACCCGAGGCCGATGCCTGAATGCAGCCGTTGCCGGGATAGGTATAAGGGGCAGGCGTCGCGATGGGGTGAAAAGTGGAACCCGCCAGCCACTGGTGGGAGAGCGTCAAGTTCACCGTCGACGTGCTTTTGCCGGAGGCGATGGCTTCGTCTGGGGGTTCAGGCGAGTTGGCGTGTGCGCCGGCACACAAGCCCAGCGTGATAGCCAGCATGGATGCAAACTGCGTCGCCCGGGAGGAGCGGCCGGTACAGCGAGCCTTCGATGTGGATGGGAACGGATTGGTCATGTCGACGGCCCTCACGGCGTGCTGTAGAACACGCGGAAACCGCAGATTCGCGTATCGGTGTCGGTCAAGGCGGTCAACACGTAAGCATGGCTGAAGTTGTCGATCACTTCGACTGCAGGAGCTGGCACGTAGTTGTTGGCATAACCTGCCGCGTGGGGCATCGTGGAGCTGATGATGTCGGAAAGGCTGCCGAGACCATTGTATTTGGTCACGAACATGCTCACCGAGCCAGTCGCTGAATCGTCGTAGTAGTAGACGCGGACCCCCTCGAGGGTGCTTCCGTCCGGCAGTTGGAGATCCGTTGTCACCGCTGCACTGGCGTTGATGCAGCCAGATCCGGGGTAATTCAGCGTGGTCGCGCTGGTGCGTGGCGTCAGGGCAGAGCCTGCGACGAACAGGTAATGAACGGCCTGAGGTGCGAGAACAGAAGCCGGCGCCGAATCCATGGCCTGTTGTGACGGATCTTGTTGGGCCTGGATGGTGAATGCATCCGGAAGTCCGTCAGCTGCCACGGCATGTGATATCGGCCCGAGTGAAAGCAGCATGGCAACCGAAAGAGCGGATACGACGGGTGTTTTGGTCATTGCAAGTCTCCGAAAGAAAGTGCGATGGCGTTTGGTTCGCGATCTTGTGGCTCGTGGTGGCGGCAGGTTTGTCCTGACCGGGAATATCGCTTGATTTGCTCAGTACCAGCTCCAGGCGAGCCATCGAGCAACATGGCCCCTGTGATAGGTATACGCGGTTCGGCAGCCATTTCGGACACGCATCGATCAACTCGCTGCATGGCTTGCTGATCGTCGAGCCAAGCCTCGTGCTGGCGATGTCGAACCAGGCTCGCCCATGCAGCGAATTTGATGATTGCCCAGGGCCAGGTCGTATCGGCTTCCCCACCCCCCGCTGCGGCCCGGTCGGGAAGCACGGAGGGTGGT
>JAEXRB010000322.1 GCA_023438325.1 Pseudomonadota bacterium
TCCCGTACCCGCCGTGAAGCCCAACGCGCCCTGCGCGCTGCCGAGCGTGCCGGTTATCAGCCGCCCTCCCAGCGCCCCGACAAGCGCGCCCGTCGCCTGATTCAGGCATTGGGTGATCTGGATGCACTTTGAGGGCGGAATCCGCTGAGCAGCGCTGAGCCGCCGCGCTGGCGTTCATCCGGGGAAGTGGCCGCGTGGCATCATCCGCCGGATGATGCGCTGGTTTCCAATATGGTTCCTGCTTCTGGCATGTGTCTGCGCATCGGCCAGCGAGCGCGAGCTTGAGCGTGGACGCGGGGTATTGCCCGATCCACCGCCGCCCCTGCCGGAAGGCGTGAGGCTTTCCGCCCTCATCACCGATACGCGGCTGTCGGAAATCAGCGGGTTGGCCGTGTCGCGCCGGCATGCAGGCATAGCGTGGATGCACAACGACAGTCACGACGCCAATGCCCTGTATGCCGTGGCTGCCGATGGCCAGGTGCGCGCCACATTGGCGCTGCCGGTGCCCAACATCGACTGGGAAGACATCGCCGCATTCGAGCATGGCGGGAAGCACTATCTGTTGCTGGCCGACACCGGTGACAACGGTGGCGTGCGCGAAGAACTGGCCCTGCATGTGCTGGAGGAACCGGCCACGCTGGAGGATGCGCGCATCGCGCAGCTTCGCACCATCCGTTTCCGCTGGCCCGATGGCGCGCGCGATTGCGAGGCGGTCGCGGTGGATGCCGCCGCCGGCGAGGTCTGGCTGATTTCCAAGAAGCGCGTCCCCCCCGAATTGTTCCGATTGCCGCTGTTTCCGACGGAACCGGATGTGGTGCAGGTGGCTGAAAGGCGCGGCACGCTGAATGGCATTGTCCAACCCACCGTGCAGGAACTGGAAAAAAACCCGATCTACGGCAAATACCGAAGTCAGATCACTGCCGCCGATCTTTCCCGCGATGGCAGCGTATTCGCCGTGATGAGCTACCTGCATCTGTATGTGTGGCCGCGCCATCCACAAGGCTGGCCAACTGCGCTCTCCCAGCCACCTGTCCGGCTCGACCTGCCTTGGCTGGCGCAGGCCGAGGCCATGGGTTTGGATGCCCAGGGCCGCACCGTATGGATCGGAACGGAGCGCTTGCCCGCGCCGTTGGTGTGGTTTCGCCTGCCCGAGACGGTGTCTGTCCAAACACCGTGAGGTGACGTTCGTCGTGCGCGCGATGCGTGCTTTCTGGCGAGACATTTCCGCCTGTCCATGCGCTCCCGTATGCTTGCCGGTGGAATCGTCCGAGGGAGACTGCCGCGTGGCGGGGACGCAATCTGACATCTTGATCGTTGGCGGTGGCCTGGCCGGTATCGTCACGGCACTTGAAGCATTGCGTGCCGGGCAACGCGTGACGCTGGTGGATCGCGATACGTCCGAGCGCTTCGGCGGGTTGGCGTTGTGGGCCTTCGGCGGCATGGCGCTGGTCGGCACGCCGCTGCAAAAAAAACGCGGCATCGTCGATTCGCCGCAGATCGCGCTGGCCGATTGGTTGCGCTTCGGTGAACTGGATCCGCATGACACCTGGCCGCTGCGCTGGGCCGAACATTACGTCGATCGCTCGCGCCCCGACGTGCACGATTGGCTGCGCGCCGAAGGCGTGCGCTTCATGCCGGCGGTCAATTGGGTGGAGCGCGGCCGCAACGGCGAAGGCAACAGCGTGCCGCGCTATCACATCGTGTGGGGCACCTCGCGCGAGCTCACGCGGCGCATGATCGCGGCGATGCATGCCGCAGATTCCGGCGGGCGGCTCACTTTGCTGCATCGTCATCGCGTGCTCGCGCTCGATCATGCGGGTGGGCGTGTGGCGGGCGCGCTGGCAATGGATGAATCCTGTGGTGCGCAGGTGCGGCTGCAAGCGCCGGTGGTGGTGCTTGCCACCGGCGGCATCAACGGCAGCCATGAGCAGGTTCGCGCCAATTGGCCGAAGGATCGGCCGATGCCCGCCGTCATGCTCAATGGCGCGCATCCGTTTGCCGATGGCGCGATGCATCACTTTGCCGCCGGACATCTCGGCGCGCAGCTCCGCCATGCCGGGGAAATGTGGAACTACGCGGCCGGCTTCCCGCACCCGTATCCATATTTCGATGGGCATGGCCTTTCGATGATTCCGTGCAAATCCGCGTTGTGGCTGGACCATCGCGGTGAGCGCATCGGGCCGGAGCCGCTGGTCACCGGGTTTGACACGCACTGGCTCTGTCAGCGCGTGGCCGAGCAGGAAAAACCCTGGACGTGGCAACTGCTCAACTGGCGCATCGCGGCCAGGGAATTCGCCATTTCCGGAGCCGAACACAATCCGCGCATCCGTGATCGCCAGTTCCTGCGCTTCCTGAAGGAGACCCTGTTCGGCAATCACCGTCTGGTGCGACAGATGCAACGCGAAAGCCCTGATTTTCTCGTGGATGACAGCCTGGTGGGGCTGGCTGAGAAGATGAACACGTTGACCGCATCGCTCGATATCGAACCGGCCCGGCTGCAGGCCACGGTGGATGCCTTCGATGCGCATTTCACTGCGGGCGCACGGGCCGAGGATGACGAGCAGGTGCGCCGCATCCTGCATGCGCGGCAATGGGGGCCGGATCGTTTGCGCACCTGCAAACCGGCGCCGTTGCGCACATCCGGTGCGGGCCCGTTCATCGCCATCCGCAGTCGGCTCATCACGCGCAAGAGTCTTGGTGGCTTGCTCACCGATCTGCAAAGTCGCGTGTTGGATGCACGCGATGCGCCGATCGACGGTTTGTACTGTGTCGGCGAGGCCGCCGGTTTTGGCGGTGGTGGTGCCAACGGCAAGCGTTCGCTCGAAGGCACGTTCCTGCCGGGCTGCATCCTCACCGCGCGCGCTGCGGTGCGCTCGATCACGGGCAAGGAGTAGGCGATGCGCTTTCCTTCCACTGCGGCCGATTACCGCGCACTGGCGGCGCGTCGTTTGCCGCGCTTCCTGTTCGATTACGTGGATGGCGGCGCAGGCGAGGAACACAGTCTTGCAGTCAATTCCTCCGATTTTGCGGCACTGAAATTGCGCCAGCGCGTGCTAGTGGATGTGGATGGCGTGGATACGCGTACCACGCTTGCGGGCGAGGCTTGCGCGCTGCCGCTTGCGCTGGCGCCCATTGGTCTGGCCGGGATGATGGCGCGGCGTGGCGAAGCCCAGGCTGCGCGCATGGCTGAAGCGGCCGGTGTGCCGTTCACGCTTTCCACCGTGGGCATTTGCCCTCTGGCCGAAGTGCAGGCCGCACGCACCACGCCGTTCTGGTTCCAGCTTTACATGCTGCGTGATCGCGGGGTGGTGGCCGCATTGCTTGATGAGGCGTGGGCGGCAGGATGTCGCACCTTGGTGTTCACGGTGGATCTGCCGTTGCCTGGTTTGCGCCATCGCGATGTCCGCAATGGATTGGAAGCGCGCGGTGCGGGCGCCAGCCTCACTCGTATCGGGCATGTGCTGTCGCATCCACGCTGGTTGTGGGATGTGGCGTTGCGCGGCAAGCCCCTGCGCTTCGGATGTCTGGCCCGGCAGGTGCCGGATGTGCGCAATTTGGATGCGTTCAAGCGCTGGGTCGATGCCCAGTTCGACGCCTCCGTCACATGGCGCGACATCGAATGGTTGCGCGGGCGCTGGAAGGGCCGCCTGTTGCTCAAGGGCATTCTGGATGTGGACGATGCCAAGGCTGCCGTGCAGGTGGGAGCCGATGGCATCGTGGTGTCCAATCACGGCGGTCGGCAGTTGGATTCGACGGTTTCCACCATTGCCATGCTGCCCGCCGTCGCGCAGGCCGTGGGCTCGCGCACGCAGGTTCTGCTCGATGGAGGAGTGCGCAGTGGCGTCGACATTTTCAAGGCGTTGGCACTGGGTGCCGAAGGCGTCCTGATCGGTCGCCCGTGGGTTTGGGCACTGGCCGGAGCCGGAGCCGATGGCCTGCGTCATTACCTCGCCATGCTGCAACGCGAACTGCATCTGACCATGACGTTTGCGGGCGTCACCCGCATTTCCGATATCGGCCCCCACTCGTTGCAAGGAGTCTGTGAATGAACGGCGCACAAGCCCTGATGAAAACCCTGGCCGATGCCGGCATCGAGGTCTGTTTTTCCAATCCCGGCACTTCAGAAATGCACTTCGTCGCCGCACTCGATTCGGAGCCGCGCATGCGTGCCGTGCTGGCCTTGTTCGAAGGCGTGGCGACAGGCGCAGCCGATGGTTATGCGCGCATGGCCGACAAGCCTGCGGCCACCTTGCTGCATCTGGGCTGCGGGCTCGGCAACGGCTTGGCGAACCTGCACAACGCCCGCAAGGGCAAGGTGCCGGTGGTCAACATCGTGGGCGACCACGCCACCTATCACATGAAGTACGACGCCCAGTTGCAATCGGATATCGAAACCGTGGCGCGCAACGTCTCGCCCGGTTTCGTGCGCACCTCCACCAACACGGCGGAACTGTGTCGCGATGTCGCCGATGCCATCGCCGCGGCGCGTGGTTTGCCGGGGCAGGTGGCCACGCTGATTCTTCCGGCGGATGTGTCGTGGGGCGAGGGAGGCATTCCGGCGCCGCCGCCTGCGCCGGTTCAGGCGCAAGCAGCCGACGACGCCACGGTGGCCACCATTGCGGCGGCGATCCGGGCCGGTGGCGCGTGTGCATTGCTGTTGGGCGGGCAGGCATTGCGCGAGCCGGCTCTGCTGGCTGCCGCGCGCATCGCGGCACGCAACGGCGTGCGGGTTTTTTCCGAAGTGTTCCCCACCCGAATGGAGCGTGGTGCCGGCAGGCCGGCAGTGGAGCGCATCGCCTACATGGCCGAACTTGCCGGTGTGCAGTTGGCCGGCCTGCAACACCTGATCCTCGTCGATGCCAAATCGCCGGTATCGTTCTTCGCTTATCCGGGCAAAAAGAGCGATCTTGTCCCCGAAGGTTGCACCGTGCATGTCTTGGCCGGCCCGGCGCAGGATGCGGTGGCAAGTCTGGAAAAGCTCGTGCGCGTGCTGGATGCGTCCCAGACCCTGCCCGTGTTGCAGCCGGCACAGCGGCCCACGCGTCCACGTGGCCGGCTCAATGCTGCCAAGGTCTGCAAGGCCGTGGGGCATCTGATGCCCGAGAATGCGATTCTCATCGACGAGGGCATCACATCCACCCTGATGCTTGCCGCAATGACCCAAGGCGCACCGCGACACGACCTCATCACCCTCACCGGCGGCGCCATCGGGCAAGGCCTGCCGAATGCCGTGGGCGCGGCGGTGGCCTGCCCGGATCGCCCGGTGATTGCGCTGATCGGCGATGGCACTGCGATGTACACGATTCAATCGTTGTGGACGATGGCGCGCGAGAAGCTCGATGTCACCGCCATCATTTTCAACAATGCGTCCTACTCGGTGCTCAGCGTGGAGCTGGATCGCGTCGGAGCGGAACAGGGTGGCGCCAAGGCGAAGTCGCAACTGGACCTGCACGGCCCGCAACTGGATTTCGCCCGCTTGGCGCAGGGCATGGGCGTGCATGCTGTGCGTGTCGATACCGCCGAGGATTTCTGCAAGGCGCTCGAACATGCGCGCTCCCATCCCGGCCCGCATCTGATCGACGCACTGGTGCCCGAGTCGCTTGGCCCGGCCAAGCGCAAGCTGCTGCCATGGATGCTCAGATCCCTGCCGAACCTGCCGCAGGGCGTTGCGAAGGCGATCAAGCGCAAGATCGCCCCGTAAGCGGCATCCAGCGGAAGACCCCCGGCTCCTTGCGCGAGACGTCACGCAGGGGGCGTGCAATTCGTGGTGTTGCCCCGGTCACATCGGCGCTTTGCCTTCGTCTTGTGTGGTGATATCGAATTGATATCATCATCGCAAATCACGGAGAACACCATGCACGAGATTTCAGCCAACTCACGGCCCGGTATTCCGGTGCTCCTCATCATCTTTGTTGCGTTGCTGGGATTGGCGGCGCTGTTCATCCATTCAGTGGCCATCGATGCCAAGGCGGTGGCGATCCTGTCGGTGCTGAGTGGCTTCGCATTGCTGGTTTGTCTGTGTGGCTTCTACACGCTTGAGCCGAATCAGGCCGGCGTGCTCAGCCTGTTCGGCAAGTACGTGGGCACGGTCAAGGAAAACGGACTGCGCTGGAACAACCCGTTCTATT
This sequence comes from Pseudomonadota bacterium, assembly GCA_023438325.1. Taxonomy (GTDB): domain Bacteria; phylum Pseudomonadota; class Gammaproteobacteria; order Xanthomonadales; family Xanthomonadaceae; genus Denitratimonas. The sequence continues at coordinate 6,129 of JAEXRB010000322.1, forward strand.
CCACCAAGAAGGTGTCGCTACGGGTGCGCAACTTCGAGAGCGGCAAGCTCAAGGTCAACGAACTGGATGGCAGCCCGATCGAGATCGCGGCGGTGATCGTCTGGCAAGTGGTCGATTCGGCGGAAGCCGTCTACAACGTGGATGACTACGAGAGTTTCGTGCATATCCAATCCGAAGCGGCCTTGCGTTCGATGGCATCCAGCTATCCCTACGACCAGCACGAGGATGGCCAGATCGCGTTGCGCAGTCATCCACAAGAAATTTCCGAACACCTCAAGGAGCAGATCGCCGAGCGCTTGGCCAAGGCCGGCGTGGACGTGATCGAGGCGCGCATCAGTCATCTGGCCTATGCCCCGGAAATCGCGCAGGCGATGTTGCAGCGCCAGCAGGCCAACGCGGTGGTGGCAGCACGCACACGCATCGTTTACGGCGCGGTGAGCATGGTCGAAATGGCGCTGGAGGAACTGAAGAAGAATGGCGTCGTGGAACTGGACGAGGAGCGCCGCGCCGCGATGGTTAGCAACCTGTTGGTGGTGCTGTGTTCCGATCGCGCTACCCAGCCGGTGGTCAACACCGGCTCGCTCTACTGAACTGGCCAGTGGCGTGAGCGAGAAGAAAGCCTATCCGTTGCGGATCAACGCCGAGGTGCTGGCCGCAATGCAGCACTGGGCCGATGACGAGTTGCGCTCGCTCAATGCCCAGATCGAATACGTGTTGCGCGATGCGCTGCGGCGAGCCAAACGGATCAAGCCCACCGCGCCCGCGCCTGAAGAGAAGGAATGAATCGATGAGTCACGAACGCTGGGAATACAAGGTGACGCAGGCGCCGGTTTCCGTCTGGGGCACGAGCAGGCCTGAACAGATGACCGAGGCACTGAACAAGGAAGGCCAACAGGGCTGGGAGTTGGTGAACACGCTGTACTACGGCATGAAAATCCACTTTTTCCTGAAACGACCGCGCTGAGGACACCGCATGAACCGCAAAGTCCCGTTGCTGATTCTGGTCGTGGTGTTGCTCGGAGGCGCGTTCTTCAGTGCGCGCTGGCTGATCCAGACGCTGATCGTCCCGCCGCCTGCGCAAAGTGCGACGGCCGATCCGGCGCACCTGCGCATCGGCGAGGCCTTCCTCGATCATCTCGATGCCGGCCGCTACGACCAGGCCCTTGCGATGACCACGCCCGAGGTTCAGGAGGGCTTGGCCAACGGCAAGTTACAGGAGGTGTGGGAAGCACTGCCCAAGCAACTTGGTGCGCGCCAGTCGCGCAGTGCGCTGCGTGGCGAAATCGTCGCCGGAACCCCGGTGGTCACCAGCACGCTGGCCTTCGGCATGATGGCGCTGGATGCGCGCATCGTGGTCCAGGCCGATGGGCGGATTTCCGGCTTCCGCGTCGTTCCGGCGGCGGCTCCCGTGGCCGAGCCGGCGGCACTGGAAAGCAACGCACATTTTTCTGAAAGCGATTTCCTGGTCGGCGAGGGCGAGCGTGCATTGCCGGGCACGCTGAGTCTGCCGATTGGCGATGGCCCTTTTCCGGCCATCGTGTTGGTACATGGCTCCGGCCCGCACGACCGCGATGAAAGCATCGGCCCGAACAAACCCTTCCGCGACATGGCGCACGCTCTGGCCGAGCGTGGCATCGCGGTGTTGCGCTATGAAAAACGCAGCAAGGTGCGACCGCAGGATTTTGCTTCCGGCGATTTCACCGTGGACGACGAGGTGACCGATGACGCGATCGCTGCGGTGGCTCGGCTGCGCGCCGATGCACGCATCGATCCGGCGCGCGTGTTCGTTGCCGGGCACAGTCTTGGTGCGATGATGGCGCCGCGTATCGCGCAGCGTGCGCCGGAACTGGCCGGCTTGATCCTGCTCGCAGCACCGGCGCGCCCGTTGCAGGACATCGTGGCAGAACAGGTCAACTATCTTGCGGCACGCGATGGGCAGATCAGCGAAGATGAGCAGGCCGGCATCGACGATGTGATCGCCAAGGTTGCCGCCGTCGAGGTGCTCGATGCCGCCACGCCCGCCGCCGACACCCTGCTCGGGTTGCCGCCACGCTACTGGATGGATCTGCGTGGCTACGATCCGGTGGAAACGGCACGCACCTTGCCGCAAGCGATGTTGATCGTGCAGGGCGGGCGTGATTACCAAGTCACCCGCGATGGCGATTTTGTGCGCTGGGAAGCAGCGTTCGACGACGAGCCGCGCGTGCAGTTCGCTTTGCATTCGGCGCTCAACCATTTGCTGATCGCAGGCGAGGGCGTGCCGGGCCCGGAGGAGTACGCGATCGAAGGGCGGGTCGATGCAGCGGTGATCGCCGACATCGCCGCGTTCGTGGGCGCGGCACGATGACGCGCGAGTTCTCGGTGGTTCCACCCGGCAAGGCGGCATGGAACACGATCCTGGCGCTGGTCTTGCTCGTGCCGTTGGCCGTGCTGGGGGGCGTTCTGGTGACCTCGCCAGCGCCATCGATGGCGACCGTCGCGCCGGGATTCGGGTTGACGGTGGGCTTGTGCGTGGCGGTCGCGCTGCTGCTGATCCTGAGCCTGCGCCGTTTGCGCGTGAGCATCGAGGACGACAGGCTGGTGGTGCGCGCTGCGCTGTATGCCCGGCGCGTGCCATTGACCGATCTGGACGCGAAAGCGGCGCGCCTCGTCGATCTGGATACCGCCGCCGAATGGCGGCCCGCGCTGCGCATGAACGGCATCGGCCTGCCGGGCGCGAGCATCGGGCATTTCCGTGGCCGGCCTTTCCGCCGCAGGTTTTTCTGCGCGCTGACGTCGCGCCAGCGCGTGCTGGTGCTGCCCGAGCGCGGTGGCGAGCGGTTCCTGCTGTTGAGCCTGGAGAGGCCGCAGGTGTTGCTGGAGGCGTTGCAGACGCGGCAATAGTGCGAG
>JAEXRB010000344.1 GCA_023438325.1 Pseudomonadota bacterium
GTGTGGTCCCGTGCGAATCGCGGCAAGAGTGGCACAGCCTGATGCGTGCCGTCACTTCGTGCAGATCGGCGTCGGAAAACGATGTCAAACGGTGGTGGTGCGCCTCGGCAACATGCGCACCGGCATGATCGATGCCTTGTCGGGAATTCTTCGCCTCCCCGATATCAATGCACCGAGAAAAACCGCCCCGTGCGGCCGGCCCTTCGTTCTCGCAAACCGCTCAACCACCGCACCCGCCACAACAGTTCGAAGGCAGGCGTGTGATTTGATCAGGGCGTGCAGGATAACCAGCCCGTGCCAAGGCGGCGAGCACCTCCCGATCCAGCATCGTGGCGGAAAGCCTCAATGCGCGGTTGAGTGGGTCGACATCGACCATGCTTGCCGGGTCGATTTCCCGCAGTGATTGAACAATCCGCTCCAAGTCAGGAGTGGCGACATCCAAGCGTATGACGTATTCCATGGCCAAGCCTCCGTGAAATGCAGGCAGGCTCGCGCAATGACACCTTGAGCGCCATGACCTTGATCAGGCAATCGGCAGGTAATCGGCGAAACGCATCGCCCAGGCATGGCGTGCGTCGACAGGATGTTCCTCGCTTGCCACGCAACGCCAGCGCACCGGATCCACAGGCGGGAAAAAGGCATCAGGCGCATCGATGGCGGTATCGACGTGAGTCAGACGCAACATGTCGGCATGCGGCAAGGTCAATGCGTAGATTTCGCCACCGCCGATCACACACAACTGATCCGCACCAGCAACGACGTGCATGGCCTCATCGACGGAGGCGACGGCGCGCATTCCATCGAACGGCACCTGACCGCTGCGGGTGAGCACGAGGTTCACACGCTCCGGCAACGCGCGACCGAGAGACTCGGCGGTCTTTCGCCCCATCAACAGCGGTTTTCCGAGCGTAAGCGCCTTGAAGCGCTTGAGATCATCGGGAAGGTGCCAAGGCAAGGCGTTGTCCTTGCCGATGGCCGAGTTGCGATCCAGCGCGGCGAGCAGCACCAGTCGCGGACAGCGCGTGCTCACACGGCCACCGGAGCACGGATCGCGGGGTGCGGATCGTAGCCGTCGAAGCTGATGTCGTCGTAATGGAAAGCAAACAAGTCGCGCACTTCCGGATTCAACACGAGTTTCGGCAAGGCACGCGGCTCACGCGAAAGCTGTTCGCGCGCCTGTTCCAAATGATTGGAATACAAATGCGCATCGCCAAGCGTATGCACGAAATCGCCGACGCGCAGATCGCAAGCCTGCGCCACCATGTGCGTGAGCAGGGCATAACTGGCGATGTTGAACGGCACGCCGAGGAAAACATCGGCGCTGCGCTGATAGAGCTGGCAGGAAAGCCTGCCGTTGGCGACATGAAACTGGAACAGCGCGTGGCAAGGCTGCAGCGCCATCTTCGGCAGATCGGCCACGTTCCACGCACTCACCACGAGCCGGCGCGAGTTCGGATTGCGGCGGATTTCATCGATCAGCCATTGCATCTGGTCGACGCTTTCTCCGCCTGCGTCCTGCCAATGCCGCCATTGGTGCCCGTAGATCGGGCCGAGGTTGCCCTCGGCATCGGCCCACTCATCCCAGATGCTGACACCGTTCTCGCGCAGGTAGGCCGTATTGGTGTCACCTTTGAGAAACCACAGCAGCTCATGCACGATCGAACGCAGATGCAGTTTCTTGGTCGTGACCAGCGGAAAACCTTCGGAAAGATCAAAGCGCATCTGCCAGCCGAACACGCTGCGCGTGCCGGTGCCGGTTCGATCGCCTTTTTGCTCGCCGTGTTCGAGCACGTGGGAGAGCAGTTCGAGGTATTGGCGCATTTCAGTTCGCCTTCGCCTGCAATGTCGGCGCGCGACGCGACAGCCACAACAGCCACACGCCAACCAACACCAACGGGATCGACAGCACCTGCCCCATCGTCAGCCAGCCAAAGGCCAGATAACCGATGTGCGCATCGGGCTCGCGCACGAATTCCACGAGGAAGCGGAACACGCCATACAGCAGCGCGAACAGGCCGGATACCGCATAACGCGGCCGCGGCTTGCGTGAGAACCACCACAGCACGCCGAACATCACCACGCCTTCGAGAAAAGCCTGATAAAGCTGCGAAGGGTGCCGAGCATAGGCATCGAGTGCGCCGCTTTCGTGCATCTTGCGCAAGGCATCCGCCGGCAGCGCAGCAAGATCCGGCGGCAAGGACGCGGGAAACACCACGCCCCACGGGGCATCGGTGTGGTGCCCCCACAACTCGCCGCCGATGAAATTGCCGAGCCGACCGAAGCCCAACCCCGGCGGTACCAGCGGCGCGATGAAATCCACGCTGTCGAAAAAATGCAGACGATGCTTGCGCGACCACCACGCCACCGCCGCCAGCACACCGAGCAGGCCGCCGTGGAAACTCATGCCGCCCTCCCACACGCGCAGCGCGTACATCGGATCGGCCACGACATGTGGCCAGCCGTAAAAGACCAGGTAGCCGATCCGCCCGCCAAGCAGCACACCGAGCATGGCGTAGAAGAGCAAATCCGAATACGCCTGTTCGTCCACCGGCAAGCGACCGGCGCGAACACGCCGACGTCCCAGCCACCAGGCGATGACGAAGCCCGCCAGATAGGTGAGGCCATACCAGTGGATGGACAGCGGCCCCAGCCGTATCGCAACCGGATCGATGACGTGCAGGATGCTCATGTCAGCTCGGCAACACGCGGCAAATGTAACCCTTGAGGTAATCGGTTTCCGGGATCGCGGCCTGTACCGGATGATCCGGCCCTTGTTGCAGCGATTGCAGCACCTGGACCTGACGATCCAGATGCCGCGCCCCGGCATTGATGGCCTCCAGCAGCGAACTTCGCGCCATGTGATGGCTGCACGAGCAGCTCACCAGAATGCCATCGCGCTCGAGCACCTGCATCGCCATGGTGTTGATGCGGCGATAAGCCAGTGCGCCTTCCTTGAAATCCTTGCGGCGCTTGATGAATGCAGGTGGATCGACGATCACCACATCCCAATGACGACGCTCGGCGCGGGCCTGTTTGAGGAACTCGAAAGCATCTTCACAGATGGCCTCGATGCGATCGGACATGCCATTCAATGCCGCATTGTGGCGCACCGCTTCCACCGCCGGAGCCGAGGCATCCACGCAGGTGACTTCGGCCGCGCCGAAACCGGCAGCACGTACGCCCCAGGCCCCGACATAGCTGAAAAGATCCAGCACCTTGGCGCCATGCCGCACATACGGCGCCAATTGCTCGCGATTGGCGCGCTGATCGTAGAACCAGCCGGTTTTCTGCCCGCCGAGTGCATCCACATCGAACTTGAAACCAGCCTCATCCACCCGCAGCGGGCCGGAAATTTCGCCCAGCGCCACGTTCACTTCCGCAGGCAAGGCTTCCAGCGCACGCGCACCGCCGTCGTTCTTCCAGATCAACGCCGACGGCGACAACACCTTCTCCACCGCCGCAACGATTTCCGGCTTCAACCGCTCCATGCCGGCCGTCGTGGTCTGACCCACGACGACATCACCAAAACGATCCAGCACCAGACCCGGCAAACCATCGGATTCGCCGAACACCAAGCGGTAGAACGG
>JAEXRB010000365.1 GCA_023438325.1 Pseudomonadota bacterium
TTGCCATACAGCGTCAGCAGCAGCGCCACGCCGGCCATTGCGGCCAGAATGTGCACCGCGATGCGTGCCCGTGCGGTGAGCGGGCGATGATCGTCGATCCAACCGATGCCGGCGACGGCGGCCAGCATCAATCCGAACACCCACGGCACACGCAGGTCGGCCCATGCCAGCCATGGCAACGCCAGCAGCAGCGTCGCGACGATGGCGATGCCGCCACCGCGAGGTGTAGGCGCGGCATGGCTGCGGCGGCGTCCGGGAAGGTCGAGCAGCTGCCTCCAGCGTGCATAACGCAGCGCCAAGACACTCAGTATCACGCAGCTCAGGAATGCAGCCAGGGCCCAGCCCGCAATCGCCCATGGCGAAATGCTCATCAAAAGCCCCCGGTTTTTTTCGTCATTCGCGCGGACGCGGGAGCAACAAACGTGCCGCAGCATCGGCAGGCAGATTCACGTGACACGATGCGCACACCTTATTCCCCGAAGGCGCCGTGTACCGGCTTCACCGTACCCCAGCGCTTGCAGCTCGGGCATTGCCAATGGTGCGCGCGTGCGCCGAAGCCGCAGTGGCCACAACGATAAGCCGTGGCGCTGGCAAGCAGTTGTTCGCTCAGCTCGCGTACCACAAGCAAGGTGTCACCGGCATTGCCGCTGGCGTCCTGCCGGCTCAGATCGATCAGCACGTTCTGGCCGCGGATGGAGGGGCGACGGCGCAGCTGTCGGGTCAGGAACTGGACCGCCGCCTTTGCACCTTCGTCCTGTTCGATCAGTCGCGTCAGCGCCAGCACCGGGGAGATCCCAGGCGAGCGCTCGATGGTTTCGGCCAGAAAGGTTCGTGCGCGGCCCCGCTCGCCGATGCGCTCATAGCTTTGCAGCAAGAGATCAAGGACTTCAGGCAAGGCATCGGCATCGTGTCGGGCGATACGTTCGAAGGCGCGGATCGCGCCCGCGTCATCGCCAGCGTCCAGCGCCATGCGGCCTTCGATGATGCCGGCGCGCACGCTGTGCGAATCAGCCTCATGTGCATCGCGCAGATGCTTGATGACGCGCGCAGGATCGCCTGCCCCGCGTGCGACTTCGGCCAGCTCGCAATGAAACTGCGCCAGCATCTTGCCCATCGGCTCACCGGTGGCGGCTTCGTAGCGGCGTGCATAGTCGATCGCCTTGGGCCAATCGCGTTCCTGCTGATAGATCCAGATCAGGTGGTGCAATGCCTTCGGCGCAGCCGTGCCATGTGCCTTGCCCAGATCCACGAACAAGGCTTCGGCGCGATCCAGAAGCCCGGCGCGCATGAAATCCTCGCCCAGTTCCAGCACCGCCTGAAGACGTTGCTCTTCGGTGAGGCTGGGGCGCTCCATCAGGTGCTGGTGAACGCGAATGGCGCGCTCCACCTCACCGCGCCGGCGAAACAGATTGCCGAGCGCGAAATGGGTTTCCACGGTGTCCTTGTCCACCTCGGCGATTTGCAGGAACACCTCGATGGCCTTGTCCGGCTGCTCGTTGAGCAGAAAATTCAGGCCACGAAAATAGCTCGAAGACAGCCGGCTGACGCGCTGCCCGCCACTGCGCTCGGCGCCACGCCGGCCGATGAACCAGCCGGACAAGGCTGCCACCGGCAATAGCGCCAGCACCCACCAGACCTGTTGCAATGCCGGACTCATGGCGCTCCCGGAGGCGTGGCGTCAGGCGATTCGAATGAGGTTGGCGAGCTGCCGGGCTGATGCGTTGAGCGCATGAGTGCCGCGATACGCCGTCGTTGCGGCCAGATGACCGTCAACCACAGCAAGATGCCGGCAGCCAGGGCACCGACCAAGCCGAAGCCGATCAGTGCCACACCCAGTGGCAGCACGAGCTGACAGCGATAGAAATCCAGCGTCACATCGCCGGGGTTGAGCGCCCCGAACGCGATGCCGGCCAACAAGAACAGCAACGCCAGGATCAGCGGGATAAAGCGCATGGAAGAACCTTGCAGAAGCGGAATCCGAGCAAGTTTAGCCCGGATGCCTCATGCCAAGGCTTAAATCAGTCCAGCGCGTTGCCTTCGGGCAGTGGCGTCACGGAATTGACCCGCTCGCGCAATTCCTTGCCGGGCTTGAAGTGCGGCACATGCTTGCCGGGCAGCGCGACCGAATCGCCGGTCTTGGGATTGCGCCCGATGCGAGGCGGGCGGAAATGAAGCGAGAAGCTGCCGAAGCCGCGGATTTCGATGCGCTCGCCGTTGGCCAGCGCGCCACTCATCTGCTCCAGCAAGGTCTTGACCGCCATGTCCACGTCATCGGCTTTCAGATGAACCTGTTTGGCCGCCAGGGCCTCGATGAGTTCGGACTTGGTCATTGGTCTGTCCCCCTGGGATGCAGCAGATGCAGCGATTGAAACGATTGAAGCCAGTGACGGGCATGGCCCGGCTTGCGCCGGACCATGCCGCCATTACAGCGATTACTCGGGCTTGCTGCCGCTCAGCTGTTCGCGCAACAGGGCGCCCAGCTTGGTGGTGCCGCCAGAGGCGCTCTGGTACTCGGCCAGGGTCTCCGCCAGCTCGGCGTCGTCCTTGGCACGGATGGAGAGCTGCAGGGTGCGGCCCTTGCGATCCAGGCCGATGTACTTGGCCTCGACGCTGTCGCCCACCTTGAGGTGCTGCGTCGCGTCCTCGACACGCTCCTTGGCGATGTCGTTGGCGCGGATGTAGCCCTCGATGCCCTCGCCCAGTTCGATGGTGGCACCCTTGGCGTCCACTTCCTTCACCGTACCGGTGACGATGGTGCCCTTCGGGTTGGTCGCCATGTACTGGCCGAACGGATCCTGCTCCAGCTGCTTGACGCCCAGCGAGATGCGCTCGCGTTCCGGATCCACGGCCAGCACCACGGCTTCGACCGTGTCGCCCTTCTTGAACTGACGGACGATTTCTTCGCCGGTGGCGTTCCAGGAGATGTCGGACAAATGCACCAGGCCGTCGATGCCGCCGTCCAGGCCCACGAAGATACCGAAATCGGTGATCGACTTGATCTGGCCGGATACCTTGTCGCCCTTCTTGAAGATGGCGGCGAAGGCTTCCCACGGGTTGGAGCGGGTCTGCTTGATACCCAGCGAGATGCGGCGACGCTCTTCATCCACGTCCAGCACCACGACTTCGGTCTCATCGCCCACCTGAACCACCTTGGACGGGTTGACGTGCTTGTTGGTCCAGTCCATTTCCGAAACGTGCACCAAGCCTTCCACGCCCGGCTCGATTTCGACGAAGCAGCCGTAATCGGTGACGTTGGAGACCTTGCCGAACAGGCGGGCGCCGGACGGATTACGACGTGCGATGTTGTCCCACGGATCCTCGCCCAGCGGGTTGAGGCCCAGCGACACACGATTGCGCTCGCGATCGAACTTGAGCACGCGCACCTTCATTTCCTGGCCCACTTCCACCACTTCGGACGGATGACGCACGCGCTTCCAGGCCATGTCGGTGATGTGCAGCAGGCCGTCGATACCGCCCAGGTCCACGAATGCGCCGTAGTCGGTCAGGTTCTTGACGACACCCTTCAGGATGGCGC
>JAEXRB010000367.1 GCA_023438325.1 Pseudomonadota bacterium
TTAAGAAGCCGTGAAGCCGATGCGGCTGCGGTTTTCGTTCAGGCTTTCTTCCCGAGATCCCATGACCATATCCCCCGCCAATGCTGTCGCGACGCGACAGGCGCAGGTGCCGCTCGACGCTGCCGGACGGCGCATCGATCAGGTGCTGGCTGAAATGTTCCCCGAGTTTTCCCGTTCGCGCCTTGCCGCGTGGATCAAGGCGGGGAAGGTGACGCTGGATTGTCACGTGCCACGCCCGCGCGATGCGGTGCATGGCGGCGAGCAAGTGGAACTGAATGCGACACTGGAAGTGGCCACCGAATCGGCACCTGAGGCCATCGGACTGGATGTGCTGTACGAAGATGAGCACCTTCTGGTGATCAACAAGCCGGTCGGGTTGGTGGTACATCCGGGGGCGGGCAATCCGGCGGGCACTTTGGTCAATGCGCTGCTGCATCGTGATCCTGATCTGGCGTTGTTGCCGCGTGCCGGCATCGTGCATCGGCTGGACAAGGACACGTCCGGCGCGCTGATCGTCGCCCGTACCTTGCCGGCGCATACGGCACTGGTGGCACAACTGGCCGCGCGCGAGATTCATCGTCAATACGAGGCCATCGTGAACGGCCCGATCATCGCCGGTGGCACCATTGATGCGCCGCTGGATCGCCACCCGGTGGATCGCTTGCGCCGGGCCGTGACCGATGACGGCAAGCCCGCCGTCACGCATTACCGCGTGCGCGAACGCTTTCGCGCCCATACCCGCATCGAGTGCGTGCTGGAAACCGGTCGCACCCATCAGATTCGAGTGCACATGGCGCATATCCGCCATGCGCTCATCGGAGACCCGCTGTATGGCGGCTCGCTGCGGTTGCCGAAAGCGGCCTCGCCGGAACTGGTCGCCATGTTGCGTGGTTTTCGCCGCCAGGCATTGCACGCTGAAAAAGTGGCATTCGCGCACCCGATCCATGGCACGCCGGTGGAAGCCATCGCACCTGCGCCGGCCGATCTGCTCGCGCTCGCCGCTGCCTTGCGCATCGATACCGCGCAACATGCCGAAGCCGATGGCTGAACTCATCACGCCCTGCTGGCCTGCGCCGGCACATGTCGCGGCGCTCACTACCGTGCGCAATCTGCCGGGGCACTCCAAACCACCGTTCGATGCCTTCAATCTCGGCGCGCATTGCGGTGATGACACAGGCGCCGTTACCGCCAATCGCCAGCGTCTCATCGAACTGGCCAGCCTGCCCAACCCGCCGCACTGGTTACAGCAGGTGCATGGCGTGGCCGTGCATCGCGTGACCTCGCGCAAACCCGATGCCACACCGCCACAAGCCGATGCCGCCGTCACCGCCATTCCCGGCGCAGTGCTGGCCATCCTCACCGCCGATTGCCTGCCGGTGCTTTTCGTCGCGAAAGATGGCAGTGAAGTGGCCGCCGCGCACGCCGGTTGGCGTGGATTGGCCGCCGGTGTGCTCGAAGCCACCGTCGCAGCCATGTACGGCACCCCGGAAAACATCGTCGCCTGGCTCGGCCCGGCCGCCGGCCCCGCGCATTACGAGATCGGCGAGGAAGTTCGCACGGCGTTCATCGATCACGATCCGGGTGCGGCGACTTGCTTCACCGCCACGCGCCCAGGCCATCACCTGATCGATCTCTACGGCTTGGCGCGTCGACGCCTCGCTGCCGCTGGCATCACAACCGTATCTGGCGGCGACCTGTGCACCATCTCCGATGCCACACGCTTTTATTCCTACCGCCGCGATGGCCGCACCGGGCGCATGGCGACACTGGTGTGGATGCGCTAACGACCTGCCAGCGGTTGATTGACCACTTTCGCATCCGATTCCGCAAGCCAAACAAAAAAGCCGCCGGTTTCCCGACGGCTTTTTTGTTTCAGCAGTATTGCCGATCAACGGCGATTGTTGCGCTTGCTCGGCTTCTTGGTCAGTGCCGGGTCGAGCGGCGCATAGGCCAACTGCGCCGGGGCGCGGTGCGAGCGGACGATGTCGCCGGCCTTGGGCAGCTTGCCGCCAGACAGGCGGGCAATGGAGAACTTGTCCTGCACCGAGGTGACTTCCACCGAACCGATTTCGCTTTCCTCACTGCCCAGGCTGATGCCGGTTTCCGGATCGATCAGCGCCTCGCCCTTGCTCATCAGCGAAAGGCGGTCGCCCACCTGCACCGAGCCTGCGCCGAGGTTGAGGTAGATGCCGTTGCCATCGGCCTTCACCACCGAGCCTGAGGCCGGACGCGCGCCGATCTGGGCGATGAGGTCGTAGACGCCTTCGTTGACGGCGGCGGTCACGGCCTGGCCGATGGGTGTCTTGGAATACTGGCTCATGAAGCCGCCCATGGCGTTGCTGTTGCCAAAGCGTGCTGCGCCGAAGCCGATGCCGGAATCCTTGATCTGGCGATCCACCTGGTTGGTGAAGATCACTTCGCTGGTGGTGGCATCGATCAGGCGGAAGTTCATGCCGATGATGGAAGTCTTGCTGCCCACGTGTACGTTGCCGAGCAGGCCGCCCAAGCGCGTGCCCGAAGCCAGTGCGCCGACGTTGACGTTGTTGCCCGCCACGCCCGGCTCATAGCTGGTGATGACCACTTCGATCAGATACTCGGCCCCCAGCACGCTGCCGATCTTGGCGGCCGAAGGCTGCGCCACGCGGCCGGAAGCGCCGAAATCCTGCTCCTGCAACACGTTGCCGATGGCTTGGCGCTCCACCATGCGGAAGCGGCCGGTGCGGTGCATCACGTCGGTGATCATCGCCTCGATGCCATTCACCGGCACCGATTGATATGCGAAGGAAATATCCGACGAATAGCCTTCACTGTTGTTGTAGGTGTAACTGCTCATGCTGCTGCGGTTGTCCACCTTGCTCACGGCCACGCGGGTCTTGGGGCCGTTGTATGGGGACCATTCGACGTCGACCAGGTACAGGGTATCGACGGAGGACATGTCGCTGGGCGCGGGCAGTGGAATCGCGCGGCCATTGGCCACCGCGTGAGCGACGAACTCGCTGGCGCTGGCTGACAGCGGCATCAGCGCAGCGAGGGCGAGGGCAGGGAAGAGACGCTTGATGGACATGGAAATCACCTGATGGAACCGGAAGGGAAGCGGCGTGTACGGCGTAGAAGGGCGGCTGCAATGAATTGGCAGGCGCGGCATTCAGTACCGATAGCGACAGATACGGAGAACGGTCACGTTTCAAGCCCCCCACTCAATGCATCCGTTCAGCGCTGGTGCATGGTAAGGCGTCTGCGCGTCCTTGCCTACCGGAGTGCTTGAAACCTGCTGTGCAGGCCGCATCTGGCGATTATCGCGGGATTTTACCGCGCCTGATACGGATGCCTCGTTATGCGAATGGACAAACTCACCTCGCGTTTCCAGCAAGCCCTGAGCGATGCGCAATCGCTGGCTGTGGGACGCGACAACAACATGCTCGAGCCGGCGCATGTGATGTCGGCCCTGCTCGCTCAGCAGGATGGCTCCACCGTGCCGCTGCTTGCGCAGGCCGGCGTCAACGTCAACGCCCTGCGCGCCCGCGTGGCACAGGCACTTGATGCCTTGCCCAAGGTGCGCGGGCAGGAAGGCAACATCAACGTGTCGTCCGATCTCAATCGTCTGTTGAACCTCACCGACAAGCTCGCCCAGCAGCGCGGCGATGCCTTCATCGCGAGCGAGTTGTTCGTTGTTGCGGCACTGGAGGACAAGGGTGCCATCGGCGATGCGCTCAAGGCTGCGGGTGCGACAAAAGCCAACATCGAAGCGGCCATCGAAAAAATACGCGGGGGTGAAAAAGTGCAATCGGAAAATGCTGAAGAAAACCGGCAGGCGCTGGAGAAATACTGCATCGACCTCACTGCGCGCTCGGAAGGCGGCAAGCTGGATCCCGTGATCGGGCGCGACGAGGAAATCCGCCGCGTCATTCAGGTATTGCAACGACGCACCAAGAACAATCCGGTGTTGATCGGCGAGCCAGGCGGAGGCAAGACCGCCATCGTGGAGGGATTGGCGCAGCGCATCGTCAACGGCGAAGTGCCCGAGGGCTTGCGTGACAAGCGCGTGCTGGCGCTGGACATGGGCGCGTTGATTGCCGGGGCCAAGTTTCGTGGCGAATTCGAGGAACGCCTCAAGGCGGTGCTCAACGATCTGGCGAAAAACGAAGGCCGGGTGATCCTGTTCATCGACGAAATCCACACCATGGTCGGCGCGGGCAAGGCCGAAGGCGCGATGGACGCCGGCAACATGCTGAAACCCGCGCTGGCGCGTGGTGAACTGCATTGCGTGGGAGCCACCACGCTGGACGAATACCGCAAGTACATCGAGAAGGATGCCGCGCTGGAGCGACGCTTTCAGAAAGTGTTCGTGGGTGAGCCGAGTGTGGAAGACACCATCGCCATCCTGCGCGGGCTGAAAGAAAAGTATGCCGTGCACCACGGCGTGGAGATCACCGATCCGGCCATCGTGGCCGCCGCCACGCTCTCGCACCGCTACATTTCCGACCGCCAATTGCCCGACAAGGCCATCGACCTGATGGACGAAGCGGCCTCGCGCATCCGCATGGAAATCGACTCCAAGCCGGAGGAGCTGGATCGCAAGGAACGTCGCCTGATCCAGCTCAAGATCCAGCGCGAAGCCTTGAAGAAGGAGAAGGACAGCGAGTCCAGGCAGCGCCTGGCCGATCTTGAAACCGACATCGCGGCACTCGAGCGCGAGTATTCGGATCTGGAGGAAATCTGGAAATCCGAAAAGGCCGCTGTGGCCGGTGCCACCACGATCAAGGAACAGATCGATCACGCCCGCGTCGCGCTGGAAGCGGCGATGCGGCATGGCGATTACGCCAAGGTTTCCGAAATCCAGTACGGGCAGATTCCGCAGCTGGAAAAACAGTTGCAGGCCGCCACGGCCGCTGAAAAAGAAGGCGAAGCACGCGGCTTCAAGCTCTTGCAGGACAAAGTCACAGCGGAGGAAATCGCCCAGGTCGTGGCGCGCTGGACCGGGATTCCCGTGTCCAAGATGCTTGAAGGCGAGCGCGATAAATTGCTGCGCATGGAAGACGAGCTGCATCAGCGAGTCGTCGGCCAGGATGAGGCCGTGCGCGCCGTTTCCGACGCGATTCGTCGCGCACGCGCCGGGTTGTCCGATCCGAACAAGCCGAATGGCAGTTTCCTGTTCCTCGGCCCTACCGGCGTGGGCAAGACCGAGTTGTGCAAGGCCCTGGCCGGGTTTTTGTTCGATACCGAAGAAGCCATGGTGCGGATCGACATGAGCGAGTTCATGGAGAAACACTCGGTGAGCCGGTTGATCGGCGCGCCTCCCGGTTACGTGGGGTACGACGAAGGCGGCTATCTCACCGAGGCGGTGCGCCGCCGTCCTTACAGCGTGATCTTGCTTGACGAAGTGGAGAAGGCCCACCCGGATGTGTTCAACGTGCTGTTGCAGGTGCTCGACGATGGCCGCCTCACCGACGGGCAAGGGCGCACCGTGGACTTCCGCAACACCGTCATCGTGCTCACCAGCAACCTCGGTTCCAACCTGATCCAGGACATGCCGGGCGAAAGCGAGGAGGAATACACCCAGATGAAGGCCGCCGTGATGGGGGTGGTGCAGGGCGCGTTCCGGCCGGAGTTCATCAATCGTCTGGATGAAATCGTGGTGTTCCGCCCGCTGGACAAGAAGCAGATTCGCCAGATCGCACGGATTCAGACACACGCTCTGGCCAGGCGCCTGGCCGAGCGCCAGTTGAAACTGGAAGTCTCCGATGCCGCGCTGGACCTGCTGGGCGACATCGGTTTCGACCCCGTCTACGGCGCCCGCCCGCTCAAGCGCGCCATCCAGCAACAACTGGAGAACCCGTTGGCTCGGCAGATACTCGAAGGCCGCTTCGCCAGCGGCGACAGCATCGCCGTGGATGCCGAGCGCGGGCATCTGGTGTTTGCGAAGGGCTGAAGGTGTCCGGCACCCTCCCTCGTACGCGGGGGAGGGTGACCTTTCTCATGCTGTGAGACGGAGGTGCGCGAGATTGCCACGCCCTGATGCGGAGATGCGCCATGTCCTGCCCCGTCCTACCTTCTCGCGTCCTTTGGTCACGCCGTGTCGGCGCGTTCGATGCAGTGCTGCTGCACTGGTTCACGCTCGGTGTGCTGGTGCTGTCGATCCTTCCGGTGGCGCAGTGGCACAACGCCTGGATCGGGTGGTTGCCCTACTGGCTGGTGGGCGTGCCCGGTGCGTTGCTGGCCCGATATCTGCTGCGGCGCGGTGCGCTGGGTGCTGCGCATGCCTGAACACGGTGCATCGGCATGAGGGCGAGGCCGGAAGGGCCGTGTAAACTGCGCGCCAGTCCGCTTTTTCCAGCCTTTCCATGCCTTCGATTCCGCGTCGCCTCGCCCTCGGTCTTGCCCTGTCTCTGGGTATCTCCACGTTTGCCGCGCAGGCCGCTGCGCCCGGTCAGCTCGAACCGCAGCAGCGCGAGGCATTTCTTGTCGAGGTGCAGGAGAAATTCGGCCTTGCACCGGAGACGGTCGCGCCACTGCTGGACAAGGCCAAGTATCAACAGAGCATCATCGATGCGATCACGCGCCCGGCCGAGGCCAAGCCGTGGAAGGATTACCGGCCGATCTTCCTGGGCAACGAACGCATTACCAAAGGCCGCGCCTTCCTGGAAACCCATCGCGCGGCATTGAGCCAGATTGAGGCCAATACCGGCGTGCCGGCAGCGATCGTCGTCGCCATTCTGGGCGTTGAGACAAGCTACGGCGGCAACACCGGGCGCTACAAGGTGCTCGATGCGCTTTACACCCTCGGGTTCTTCCACGAACCGCGCGCCACGTTCTTCCGCGGCGAACTGGCGCAAGCATTCGCGCTGGCACAGGAGGAGTCGCTGGATCTGGCGACGATCACCGGCAGCTACGCTGGCGCCATGGGCTGGGGCCAGTTCATTCCGTCCAGCTACCGTGCGTATTCGGTCGATGGCGATGCGGACGGCAGGCGCGACCTGTGGAACTCCTTGCCCGATGTGTTTGCATCGGTGGCCAATTATTTCAAGGCGCACAAATGGCAGGCCGGCGAGCCGGTGGCGGTGCCGGCGGTACGGGCCGAGGGTGCGGAGGATTTCAATCCCGGCTCGATGGAAGCGAAGTTCAGCTTGCTGGAACTGGCCGAAAAGGGCTATCGCCCGGCCGAGGCCATCGGTCACACCGTGCCGGCCACGTTGTTGACGCTGGAAGGCGTCAATGGTCCCGAATACTGGATCACGTTCAACAACTTCTACGTGATCTCCCGCTACAACCGCTCGCCCTTGTATTCGATGGCCGTGTTCCATCTGGCTCAGGCCATCGTCGGCACCGACAGCGCCGCGCTGGAGCCGTGAGACCGTTCCTCGTCGTGCTGCTGGCCGTAGTGTTGACGGCCTGCGGCGGAAAGAAGACCAAGCCCGCAACACCGGAGATTCCCCGCTCCTCGCATGGCGCGTCGCAGCGGCCTGCGCCGGTGACGAGCGCGCGCCCGGACAAACCGGGTGAATACACCGCCGGCGGCCTGTACAAGCCGGGCGTCCCCGATGGTGGCCCGCCGATCCCGCCGGATATCGGCCATCTGGTGGAGCCTGAACCCAGCGACGAACCTCGCGCACGCTACGGCAACCGTTCGCCTTACACCGTGCTGGGCAAGGACTATCACGTCATGGATGACGCGCGCGGTTACGTGGCGCGGGGGATTTCTTCCTGGTACGGCACCAAGTTCCACGGCCGTGCTACATCGAGCCTTGAACCCTACGACATGTACCAGTTCACTGCGGCGCACAAATCGCTGCCGCTGCCTACCCATGTGCGGGTCACGCATCTGGGCAACGGGCGCAGTGTGGTGGTGCGCGTGAATGATCGCGGTCCGTTTCACGAGGGGCGCCTGATCGATCTTTCCTATGCCGCCGCCGTCAAGATCGGCATGCACATCGACGGCACCGCGCCGGTGGAAATCCGTGTGCTAAAGCCCGGAGAAACGCCTCCACCACCGCCTGCGGCAATGTCCCGGGAGCAAGCCTGGGCAGCGGCGCGGGCCGGCATCGTGCCGACGACATCGCAGCCTGCCGCCATGCCGGCACCTGCCGCGCCGGTGTCGGGCAGGGTCTGGTTGCAGGTTGCCAGTTTCGGCGAGCCGGGCAATGCGCAACGCTTGGTGGAACGATTGGAATCGGCGCGCGTCGGTGCCACCTCAGTGCAGCGCGCGCAGGTCGGCGCGCGTACCGTGTACCGCGTGCGGCTGGGTCCGTTCGAGTCGGCAGAACGCAGTCGTTCCGCATCCGAACGCCTGCAGGGCCTGGGTTTGGGCGTGCCCACCTTGATCGCCGAGTGAACCTGCGCCTGATAATGCGAACCTTTTTCGCCCGCGCCATTTCCAAGGGTGCGAGCCTATCGAACGACATGGAGTGTTTTCCGGTATGAAAGCCTTGCCTAAATTGATGGCCGCGTTGTTGACGGCATCGCTTGCCCTGCCGCTGGCGGCGCAGGATGCCCCCGTCCAGCCCACGCCCAACCTGCCCACCCCGAATCTGCCCACGCCCAATGTCATCCCGGCTGTCACCCCTTCGCCGCCCTCGGTACAAGGCACGGCCTGGTTGTTGATCGACGAGGCCACCGGCCAGATCCTGGCATCGAGCAACGAAGACCTGCGCGTGGAACCGGCCAGCATCACCAAGGTCATGACCTCCTACGTGGTGGCAGCGGAACTGGCCGCCGGCAAGATCAGCAAGGACGATGAAGTCACCATCAGCGAGAACGCTTGGCGCGGCGGTGGTGGCGGCACCGACGGTTCCACCAGCTTCCTGCCGGTGAACTCCAAGGTGAAGCTGGGCGATCTCCTGCACGGCATGATCATCCAGTCCGGCAACGACGCCTCCATCGCGCTGGCCGAATACGTGGCCGGCAGCGAACCGGCATTCGCCGATCTCATGAATGCCTATGCGCAAAAGCTCGGCATGGCGGGCACGAACTACGTCAACTCGCACGGACTTTCCGCGCCCGAGCACTACACCACTGCGCACGATGTCGCACGTCTGGCGCAGGCACTGATCCGCGATTTCCCCGAGGAATACGCGTATCACGCGGTCAAGGAATTCACCTTTAACGGCATCCGCCAGTTCAACCGCAACTCGCTGCTGTGGAAAGACAGTGCCGTGGACGGCATCAAGACCGGACACCACTCCAAGGCAGGCTTCTGCCTGGTGGCATCGGCCAAACGCGGCGAGCAGCGCCTGATCAGCGTGGTGATGGGTTCCAGCAGCGAAAAGCAGCGCGCCGACGACAGCTACGCCTTGCTCAACTGGGGTTTCCGTTTCTTCGAGACGCACAAGGTCTACGACGCAGGCCAGACGGTCTCCGAGCCGAAGCTGTGGAAGGGCGAAGCCGAAACGCTCGCGCTGGGTCTGGATCAGCCCTTGCTGTTGACCGTACCGCGTGGCCGTTATGAGCAGGTCAAGGCCGAAATGGATCTCCCGCGCCAGCTCGTGGCGCCGTTCACCCGTGGCCAGCCCGTCGGCACGTTGCGCTTGTCACTGGATGGCAAGCCCGTGCTCGAACGCCCGCTGGTTGCGCTGGCCGATGCTCCGGAAGCCGGCTTCTTCAGCCGTATCAGCGATGGCTTCTGGCTGTGGTGGGAGTCGGATTGAGTCACTAGCCCGACGGGAACAGTTGCTCGGCACGCTGGAACAAAATCCAGCTGGTGGCGATGTATTTGTCGCCGCCCAGCGGGCGATTGCCGCGATGGGTGTGGGTGAACGCCGCCGGGGCGAGCAGCAGGCTGCCGGTGCGCGGCGTGACCTTGCGGTTTTGGTAGAGGAACTCGGTCTCGCCTTCGGAGAATCCGTCGTTGAGGTAGAGCGTCCAAAGCAGATGGCGGTGCAACGTTTCGCAGCCCGGATCGCGCGGGAACAACTCGCAATGCCAGTACGGGTAGCCGCCCTGATCGGCGGTGTAGCGTTGCAGGTTGATCGCGCCGGGGCGAAGCACGTTTTGCACCATGCTGGTGAGCGTGGCTTCGTCCATGTGCGTGATGTCCTGCGCGTCCAGTCTGCGCGGCGGATTGCCGTACTGAAGCATCAGCGGAGCGATCATCATGTATGGATAGCGACGCAAGTAGGCCACTGTCGCGCGCAATGCCGCGCCCATCAGCAGGTTCTGCACGTCCTCCCAGTGCGCCTTGCCTTCGAGCAGGATGTCGCGGCTGTCCTTCAGTTTCGGGAACAGCCCCGAGCCGACCCGCCCCGGCGCCGCGCTGCCATCGCCCTCAAAACGCGCCACGATGGCGGCGCAGTCCTGCGGCGAAACGGCGTTGTCGTGGATTTCGATGAAGTCGGTGGACATGGCGGCGGTGCGCGGGGAAAACGGCGAGCTTATCAGCCTGTGCATGGCAGGCTGCAACGGCGCCCTGCGTCGTCCGATGGCCGTCAGGTCGTGGGAAAATGACAGGTCACGTACCTCGTTTCCCGATGGCTTCATGTCCCAGCCTGCCGAAAATCGCCGCGTCTTTTCCCTGTCCGGCGCACTGATCGTGGTGTCCGCCCTGCTGTTCTGCGGGGTGGTGGTCTGGCATCTGGTCACGGTGGGACCGTTCGCGTGGCACTTCAGCCAGCCATCGTTCCGGCATCCCCTGATCGAGGCGCTGATCCTCTTTTCGCTGCTGGCCAGCGGTCTTGCGATGGAGCGGCTGCCCCGATGGCTGCGCATGGCGCTGATCGCGGTGCCATCGATGCTGTACCTGCGCCACCACTATGTGGATCTGGTCGCCGTGGTGGTGCTGCTCTATGTCGAGGGCCTGCTGGCGCTCGGGGCCGTGGTGCTGCGCCTTTGCGGGGAACGTTCCCGGCCGGACGATGCCTGGCTGCGGGCGCTCATCGCCGGCGTGGCGCTGATGTCGGTGTGGCTCTGGGGCTGGCAATGGGTGGGCTGGGGCCTGCCGCGCGAGCAGCGCCTGCTGGCGTTTGCCGTGCTGTTGCCGCTTGTCCTGATGCGCTGGCGTGCCCTGCACAGCGTGGCGCTGGTACGTGCGGCGTGGCATCTGCCGGCGCGTGCTTCAAGGCTCTGGGCGGCGGTCATCGCGGCTTCGCTGATGCTGCTGCTGGCGCACACCAACACCACGTTCGAGTTCGATTCCTCCTGGTATGGCCTGCGCCCGGATCGCGTGCTCGTCGGCGAGCGGTCGGTGTTCGATTTCCTCGGCCTGACGACCCCGGTCTATTACTTCCCCAAACTTTACGAAGTGCTGCTGCTGCCGCTTCATGCGATGCGGGAGAACAGCGTCATCCTCGGGATGGCGATCGCCTTCGGTGGCGCCCTGGCGCATCTGGCCTACGCCATGCTGCGTCGCCTCGGGAACGATCAGACCCTTGCGCTGGCGGGCGCGGCGATGATCCTCAGCGTTCCCGCGCTGGCCAATGCCACGCTGACGGCCAAGCCGGACGTGTTCACGGCGCTGATGGTGGTCGCGATGATCTGGTTCGGATGGAATCTGGCGTCCGACCACCGGCGCTGGGACCTGGCGTGGGTGTTCAGTTGCGCCGGGCTGGCGGTGTCCTCGAAGTTGCTGGCGCTTTCCTATGTGGGCATCGGGGGCATCGTGTGCCTGATGGCGGCGGTCATCGCATGGCGTGCGCCGCGCTCAGTGTCCTCGCCGGCCGGCGCGGCACCGTGGGTGCTGGCGGCCTGCGCGCTGGTGGGGTTCCTGGTCTGCCTGCGGACGTATCTGCTCACGGGCGTGCCCACGGTCGGGCCCGACCCGCTGGTCAGGTTGTGGAACCTGCTGGGCATGGAGCTTCGCCTGCCGGCCGGGACACTGATCTGGATGAGTCCCCAGGACTGGGCGCGCCTGCCTGAGATCTACTGGGGCTGGCTGGCGTCGCCGAGCCTGTTCAGCCATATCCAGATCACCTGGGCGAGCAATGTCTGGCTCTGGCTGGGCGTGATCGCACTGCTGCTGCCGCGCACCCGCCTTGCAACCGCCGCCCCGCGCTGGCTGCTCTGGGCCTTGCCCCTGACGGGTCTGGGCATGTTGACCTTCATCGGCTTCACCAACCGGGGCGGGGATGGCAATTACTTCATCGTGCCGATGGTGCTGGCCATCGTCGTGACGCTGGATGTCGCGGCCAGGCGCTGCGCGGCGCCTGCCCGCCGCAACGCCCTGTTCATCGGGTTGGCCGCGTTCACGCTGTTCCATACCGCGTATGCCCTGGCGAGCGCGTCATGGAGCGGCGGCATTCGTCCCTTTGCGTGGGAGTTGGGGCGCAGTCCGCGCGACACGCCCAAGGTGGATCGCGGGTATCTGGATCAGGCGCATCTGCTGGGTGTCCAGACATGGCTGCGCAGCCAGCCGCGCCCGCTGCGCATCGTGGGCGACCTTCCCCATGCGGCCGGCATGCGGCTGGCGGCGCGCTATGAAGATTTCGGTTCGATTTACTTCTCCCTTTTCGACCGTCCCGAGCCGTTTACCGAACTTCTGGCCTGTGGTCAGATCGAGGCGGGGCTGGTGCCGCTGGGAGAGCACGAACCATCGAAATCCCGGAAGGTGCAGGAAACGATGGACCTGTTCGCCGCATTGCCCGACAGCCGCGATCTGTATCGCGATGCACACTGGCGTCTGGTGGACCTGGAAGGCGTGTTCGCGCCGTGCCGGCATACCACGACCCATTGAGCGCTGCGATAATCGCCGCCCGGATACTCCAGAAGCCGCTGCATGCCGCCCTTCGATCGCCCTTCCATAGCCTGGAAACGCCTGCACTATCCCGTGATCCTGGCCGTGGCGGTGCTGTTGGCCTGGTTCCTGATCCAGTCGCTGGTTTACCGTTCGGGCGCGTACTACCGCTTTCTGGCGGAGCCGGATTCCAACACCGGCGCGGCGGTGTTGCGGCCGTTGCTGGCGCAGCGCGAGGCGAGCCGGACGCCGCCGACGGCACTGGTGTTTGGCGATTCGCGCATCACCGAGGGATTTTCGCCCGCTTCGGCGAAGGCTGCGGCGCCGGCGATGAATTTCGTCAACGTGGCAGTGCCCGGCAGCACGGCGCGAACCTGGTTCTACCTGTTGCGCAAGATGCAGCGCGACGGCACGCCTTTCGATGTGGTGGTGATAGGACTGT
>JAEXRB010000012.1 GCA_023438325.1 Pseudomonadota bacterium
GCCGGTATCGCGGTGGGCATGGCCACCAACATCCCGCCGCACAACCTCACTGAAGTGGTGAACGCGACACTGACGCTGATCGACAACCCGGATGCGTCCATTTCCGACCTGATGGAGTTCGTGCCCGGGCCGGATTTCCCCCCCGCTGGCAGCATCAACGGCACGGTGGGCGTGCATGCGGCTGATCACACCGGCCGCGGTCGGGTGCGCATGCGCGCCAAGGCCGATATCGAGGTGGACGAAAAGAGCGGTCGTGAATCCATCATCGTCCCCGAGATTCCGTATCAGGTGAACAAGGCGCGGCGGATCGAGAAGATCGCCGAGCTGGTCAAGGAAAAGAAGCTCGAAGGCATCAGCGAGTTGCGCGATGAGTCCGACAAGGACGGCATGCGCATCTACATCGAAGTGAAGCGCGGCGAAGCCGCCGATGTGGTGCTGAACAACTTGTACTCGCAGACGCCGATGGAATCGGTGTTCGGCATCAACATGGTGGCGCTGGTCGATGGCCGCCCACAGTTGCTCAACCTCAAGCAGATCCTCGAAGCCTTCATCCGGCATCGTCGTGAAGTGGTCACGCGCCGCACGATCTTCGAACTGCGCAAGGCCCGCGCCCGCGCCCACATCCTCGAAGGCCTGACCGTTGCGCTGGCCAACATCGACGAGATGATCGAGCTGATCAAGACCTCGGAAAATCCGCAGGTCGCCAAGGAGCGCATGTTGGCGCGCACCTGGCAGCCGGGCCTGGTCGGTGCGCTGTTGTCGGCAACCGGTGCCGAAGCCTCCAAGCCGGAAGATTTGCCCGCAGGCGTGGGCTTGCTTGCCTCGGGTTACCAGCTCACCGATATCCAGGCCCAGCAGATTCTGGAAATGCGCCTGCATCGCTTGACCGGGCTGGAGCAGGAAAAGCTCACCGAGGAATACAAGGCGCTGCTGGAAACCATCCGCGGCTTGATCGAAATTCTGGAAAACCCCGATGTGCTGCTCAGTGTGATCCGCACCGAGTTGGTCAATCTCAGGGAAGAATACGGCGATGCGCGTCGTACCGAAATTCGCCATAGCGAAGAGGATCTGGACATCCTCGACCTCATCGCTCCGGAGGACATGGTGGTCACGCTGTCGCACGCCGGCTACGTCAAGCGTCAGCCCGTCAGTGCCTATCGTGCGCAGAAGCGCGGCGGTCGTGGCCGCAGTGCTGCGGCCACGAAGGACGAAGATTTCATCGAGCGGTTGTGGATCGCCAACACGCATGACACCTTGCTGGCGTTCACCAGCGCAGGTCGCGTGTTCTGGTTGCCGGTATTCCAGTTGCCCGAAGCCGGCTCGAATGCGCGTGGCCGCCCGATCATCAATTTCGTGGCACTGGAGGCGGACGAGAAGATCCAGGCCGTATTGCCGGTGCGTGAATACGCCGACAACCGTTACGTGTTCTTCGCCACCGCCCATGGCACGGTCAAGAAAACGCCGCTGACCGAGTACGCCTATCGTCTGGCGCGCGGCAAGATCGCGATCAACCTCGACGAAGGCGATGCGCTGGTCGATGCGCAGCTCACCGATGGCGATCACGACATCCTGCTGTTCGCCAGCAACGGCAAGACCGTGCGCTTTGCCGAAAGCGCGGTGCGCTCGATGGGACGCACCGCCACCGGCGTGCGCGGCATCAGGCTGGCCAATGGCGAGCGCGTGGTGAGCCTCATCGTGGCGGCAGCCAGCGCCGGGCCGGAGTTGGAAGATGATGCCGATGACGCGGTTGTCGAAATCGCTGTCGACGATGCCGAAGTGCAAGGCGTGGCAGAGGACGCCAGCATCGAGTACATCCTCACCGCTACCCGCAATGGCTACGGCAAGCGAACCCCGTTGATCGACTACCCGCGCAAGGGACGTGGCACGCAGGGCGTCATCGGCATCCAGACGACCGAACGCAATGGCCCGTTGGTGGGCGCCGTGTTGTTGACCGCAGCCAATGGCGTGCTGCTGATTTCCGATGGCGGCACCTTGGTGCGCACTCGCGCCAGCGAGATTTCCCGCGTGGGGCGCAACACCCAGGGCGTGACCCTGATCCGTCTGGGCAAGGGCGAGCAGCTGGTCAGCGTGGAAGCCGTGCCGCCGGAAGATGAAGATGCCGCTTCCGAGGAACCGGGCACGGCAGTGGATGACTGATTCAGCCGATCGGAAAGTTGCCGCCAGTCCGGGTGCTGGCGGTGACTTTCCGGCCTGCACTCATCCCTGAGGCGGCTTGCCGCAGCTCACATCATTCCAATTCGCGATGGAAGGTGACCACGCGGCTGCGGCCCTGTTCACGCCAGTGGCTGGCAAGCCATTCGGCGCAGTGGACGGAGCGGTGGCGCCCCCCCGTGCAGCCGAAGGCCAGGGTGACGTAGCTGCGGGTGTCGCTTTCGAAATTCGGCAGCCAGTGATCCAGAAAACCGGAGACGTGGGCCAGATAGTCGATCACGGCGGGTTGTGTGGCGAAGTAGTCGCGCACCGGCGCATCGCGCCCGGAAAGCGGGCGCAGGCGTGGATCCCAGTGCGGGTTGGGCAGGCAGCGCACATCGAACACGAAATCCGCGTCGCCCGGTACGCCATGGCGATAGGCGAAAGACTGCACCAGCAATGAAAGGCCGGGGCGCGCGTCGGCAGCCAGTTCCGTGACCACCCAGCGGCGTAGCTGGTGCACGTTCATCTGGCTGCTGTCGAGTACGCGATCGGCGATGGCCGCAAGCGGTCGCATGCGTTCGCGTTCCAGCGCGATGGCGTCGGCCAGTGGCAGGCCATCGAAACTCAAAGGGTGACGCCGACGGGTTTCGCTGTAGCGGCGGATCAGCACATCGTCCGTGGTATCCAGAAACACGAGTTGATGCTGGTAGCCCATGCCGCCGACGCGGGCGAGCGAGTGTGGCAGGCGAACCAATCCTTCCGGGCGGTTGCGGACGTCGATGCCTACGGCCAGGCGTGGAGGAGTTTCGCTGCCGGCGGAAATGCTGGCGACGAAGTCGGGAAGCAGTTCGGCCGGGAGGTTGTCGACGCAGTAGTAATCCAGATCTTCCAGCGTGCGCAGCACCACGCTTTTGCCCGAGCCGGAGAGGCCGCTGACGATAAGCAACGCAGGAGGGGAGGCAACAACTTGGGAAGGTGTAATCATGGCTGCAACGTGGTCACTGCTGGAATCTGCGCATTTGGTGCGCCTGACGGTCGATGAAGGTTTGTGCGGCGTCAAAACCCCTGCTCTTGAGCACGTGGGCGCGCACGGCGGCTTCGGCCAGAACGGCGAGGTTGCGGCCGGCTGCGACCGGCAGGGTGATTTGCGGGATGTCCAGATCGAGTACGCGGCGGGTGCCGAGGTCGCCGTAGAGGCGATCCACTTCGCAGGCCAGTTCCTGACGCTGCAAATGCACGATCAGGCGCAGGTACTTGTTGCGCTTCACCGCCGTGTCGCCATACATCTCGCGGATGTTGAGGATGCCGATGCCGCGTACTTCCAGAAGATCCTGGAGCATTTCCGGGCAGGTGCCGTCGAGCATGTCCGGAGCGATCTGGGTGAATTCGGGGGCGTCGTCGGCGACCAGGCGATGGCCGCGCGAAATCAGTTCCAGCGCCAGTTCGCTCTTGCCCAGGCCTGATTCGCCGGTGATCAACACGCCGATGGAATGTACTTCCATGAACACCCCATGCAGGGTCACGCGGGCTGCCAGCGCGCGTGCGAGGTGGTACTGGAAGTAGGTCAGAAGCTCGTGGCCGCGTCGATTGGAAACCCAGAGCGGCGTATCGGATTCATTGGCCGCTTCGCGCAGGTCGTCGGGCGCTTCGCGATCCTTGGTGATGACCAGGGCCAGTGGCGTGTCGTTGACGATGCGCGCCAGTGATTCCCAGCGTTGGCGCGGGTCCAGCCCATCCAGGTAGTTCAACTCTTCGCTGCCGACGATCTGCACCTTGTTGGCATGGATGGTGTTGAGATAGCCGGCCAGTGCCGGACGACGGGCAAGGTGATCGCCGGATTCCAGGACGCGTTCGGCACCGCGTTGTCCGCCGATCCAGCGCAGGCCCAGGCGTTGTTCGAGTTGCTCGAACAGTTCGCACGCGGTGATGCGGGTGGGCGTGGAAATGTCGTGCGGATCGGGGGCGGGGTTTTCAGGCATGGCGGCGGATCAGGCCGCGAGATGGGCGATTTGCCAGTCTGACAATGCGCGATGCAATTGCGCATCGTCTTCTGTTTGCCGCAGGCGGGCGCAGAAGCCGGTATCGCTGAACATTTCGGCCAGTTGCGAGAGCAGCATCAGGTGTTGATGAGTGAAGTGCTCGGGTACGGCCAAGGCGAACACCAGATCGACCGGTGCGCCGTCGCCGGCATCGAAGGGCAGCGCGTCGGTCAGTTTCAGGAAGGCTCCGGCGGGCGCGGCGAGGCCGGCGATGCGTCCGTGCGGAATGGCCACGCCGTGGCCAAGGCCGGTGGAACCGAGGCGTTCACGAGCGCAGAGGCTGTCGTAAATGAGGCGTTCCAGGGCTTCGTCGCCGCCAGGTTGCACCAGCGTGGTGGCGGCCAGCTCCAGCAGGCGTTTCTTGCTGGTGGCATGGGCATCCGCGCGAACCCGCGCAGGTGCCAAAAGGTCGATGAGGTGCATTGAATCGGTCCCCTGATGCAGCAGACGGGAGATGTCGCCCCGGTCCGCAACCCGCCCGGCTGGGCCGGGCGGGATGTTCTTGGTGATGCGCGGATGATCAGCCGGCTTCGGCTGTGCGGATGCTCTGTTCGGAGCGGTGCTTGGTCTGCTTTTCCTTGTGCTTGAGCACTTGGCGGTCAAGTTTGTCGAGCAACTGGTCGATGGCCGTGTACATG
>JAEXRB010000042.1 GCA_023438325.1 Pseudomonadota bacterium
GTAGAGCACTGCCTTCACACAGCAGGGGTCACAAGTTCGAACCTTGTACCGCCCACCATTCGCATCACATCAAAGGCCACCTTCGCGGGTGGCCTTTTTGCTTTTCGGCAGTTCAGAACGACAGCCACCAGCATCCGGCGTGGTGGACGATGCGCAGTGTGGTTGCTTCCGGTGCGGCCTCGCTGAGGCCGCCGTTGTGGAAGGTGGGCAGGCGCATGCCGATGGGATCTTCTGGCGGCAGGTCTGGATAGGCCTGCGGGTTGTGCACGACGAAGGCGGCTTCGGGGTAGACCAGTTCCGCCGAGCCATCCGATTGCGCGGCGAGGTCTTCGAGCCGGCCCATCACTGCGGTGGCACTGTACTTGCCCATGCCGGGCCAGTGATAAAGGCCGGCCAGATGGTTGATGTCGCGGTATTCGAGCGCACGGCGCAGGGTGAACAGCAAGGCTTCCGGCGTGCGGGCGCAATCGGCATAGGCCGGGCCGTAGGCGGAAAGCGGCAGTTCGCCGGCAATGCGGGGCGGCAGCGCGGGGGCAGGGCTGAGAGGTTCGGTTGCCTGCACGGCTTCGTCCGCATCGAAATGCGCGCAAGGGCGGTCGGTATAAATGGTGGTGCCGTCGGCGGCGATGCAGCGCCGTACCGTCGCGCCGGCATCTGCCGGAAGCGACAGGACAGCGAGCAGCAGGGCGAGGCAGGATGGTGCGCGCATGCCGCGCAGCTTAGAACGTGTCATGCACTTTGAACCACCCTCCGCACATTCACGCGGCATGCGGGGCGAGTGTGCACGGCTTTGCGATGACATGCGCAGTTGCACGCGGAGCAGGTTCGGACGGGCTGCTTCAGCGGGTATCGAGCCGTTCCAGCACGGCCAGGGTCGGGCGGGCGAGGTTGAGTGTGTAGAAGTGCAGGCCGGGGGCGCCGGCATCGAGCAGGCGCTGACACAGTGCGGCGACGGTGTCGGCGGCGAAGGCCTTGATGCTTTCCGCATCGTCGCCGAAGGCGATCAGGCGACGCTGCATCCAGCGCGGGATTTCCGCGCCGCACTGTTGGGAGAAGCGGCGCAGTTGGCTGAAATTTGAGATCGGCATGATGCCGGGCACGATCGGGATGCTTACGCCCAGCCGGCGCACGTCGTCCACGAAGCGGAAATAGGCGTCGGCGTTGTAGAAGTACTGGGTGATGGCGGCATCCGCACCGGCATCCACCTTGCACTTGAAGTGGGCCAGATCGGCGAACGCATCATCGGCCTGCGGATGCACTTCCGGATAGCAACCGACTTCGATGCGGAAATGCTCGCCGTGGCGCGCGCGGATGAACTGGACCAGGTCGCTGGCATGGCGAAACTCGCCCGGACTCGCCATGCCCGAGGGCAGGTCGCCGCGCAACGCGACGATGCGCCGGCAGCCTTGTGCGCGATAGACATCAAGCAGTTCCCCCAACTCCGCGCGAGTGCCGCCGACGCAGGAAACATGCGGTACTGCATCCAAGCCGTGTTGATGCCGCAGCGCCGTAACGGTTTCGGGGGTGTAACTCAGCGTCGAGCCGCCCGCGCCGAACGTCACCGATACATATTCAGGCGCAAGGGGTGCGAACTTGCGTGCGGCACGATGCAGTTGTGCCTGCTGATCGGGGGTTTTGGGCGGGTAGAACTCGAAGCTGATGTGGGACATTTCGGGGTGCATGGCGTCGGAAAGTCGGCAAATCATATCGCTTCATCGCGATGGAAGGAATTGTTCTTGTGCGGCTGTAATCCACGTTGCTGCAAGCGTGTTGTTGCAAGGCTTTCCCATTAAGCTCACGGCATGCGCGACATCGCTCCCGTATTGGTCAACTTCCAAGGCATCGAAGCGGTGCCCGCCCGGCTGTTGCGCGCGCGCGGCAATGACACGGCGCGTGCGTTGGCGACGGCGGAATGGGTGTTGCGGCGCAAGGCCGATGGCCGTTATCTGGCCGTGGTGGCGCATGCGCGCATCAGTGCGCTGCTGCCGGGTGCATTGCAGCGGGAATGGCGACGCACGACGCCCGGTGAGGTATTGCGACGGCTTTCGGATGCGCAGGCACCGGGGGGCGATGCGACCCTGCCGCTGGCGCCGTTGCGCGACATGCTGGCGGGATTGGGCATCGATGCCGGATACGGCATTGCACGTGGTTTGGCAGCGGTGTCCGAGCCTGCACGTCTGGCTTTCGCCGGTTTTGATCGTTATGCCCGTCCGCTCTGGCTCGGCTCGAAAGCTGCCGATGCGTGGCAGCGCATGCGCGCCGCCGCTGCGTGCGAAGGCGTGGGGCTGGAGGCGATTTCCGGCTATCGCAGCCATGCCTATCAACTCGGCATTTTCCGACGCAAGCTAGCACGCGGGCTTGCACTGGAGGCCATTCTCGAAGTGAATGCCGCACCCGGTTACAGCGAACATCATTCCGGCCATGCGCTCGACATCGGTGCGCCGGGCGAGCCGCCCGCAGAGGAGAGTTTCGAGACCACGCCGGCCTTCGCATGGTTGCGTGCGCGTGCTGCGGATTTCGGTTTTTCCATGAGCTATCCGCGTGACAATCCGCACGGCATTGTTTACGAACCCTGGCACTGGTGCTGGCAACGATGACACCACCGAAATTGCACGCGCCGGATGCAGAAGGCCATGTGGCGCTGGAAGGTGCGTGGACCTTGCCGCATGCGCCGGGGCTGGCGCTGGACGTGGCGGCATTCCGTCGTGGCCATGCGCGTGTGCAGTCGTATTCGGCCGCCGGCATCGAACGCCTCGATACCGCAGGGGCAAGTCTGTTGCTGGAACTGATCGGTGGACGCGAGCATCTCGACGCGCTGGCCGATCTTCCGCCCCGGCATGCGCGCCTGCTGGCCACGGTGGCGAAGGCCGATGCGCCTCTGCCCGATGCCCCTTCGACAGGCGGAGTGGCCGAGTTCATCGCCAGCATCGGCGCATCGACGCGGGATATCTGGCGGCACACGGTGCGCCTCGTCGGCTTCCTTGGTCTTTTGATTGCCACCTTGCCGGGCGTGTTGTTCTCGCCACGCCATTGGCGCATTGCGCCTTGGGTGACGCAGATCCAGCAGACCGGCCTCAACGCGGTGCCGATCATCGCGCTGCTGACGTTCCTGGTGGGTGCGGTGATCGCGTTTCTCGGCGCGACGGTGCTGCGCGAGTTCGGCGCCACGCTCTACACCGTCGATCTCATCGCCTATTCCTTCCTGCGCGAATTCGGCGTGTTGCTGACCGCGATCATGGTGGCCGGCCGCTCGGGCAGCGCTTTCACCGCGCAGCTCGGCTCGATGAAATCGCGCGAGGAAGTGGATGCCATCCGCACCTTGGGCATGGATCCGATGCAGGTACTGGTGGTGCCACGCGTG
The DNA here is from genome assembly GCA_023438325.1 of Pseudomonadota bacterium. Classification (GTDB taxonomy): domain Bacteria; phylum Pseudomonadota; class Gammaproteobacteria; order Xanthomonadales; family Xanthomonadaceae; genus Denitratimonas. The sequence goes on from JAEXRB010000042.1 coordinate 3,362, forward strand.
CTGGCGTTGATGGTGTCGCTGCCGCTGCTGACCGTGCTGGCGATGATTTCGGGCATCCTCGGTGGTGCGCTGGTGTGTGCGCTGGCGCTGGACATTTCCCCGGTGATGTATTTCTCGCGCATCCACGAAGTGCTGGAGCTGCGGCATTTCTGGGTCGGGTTGTCGAAGGCGCCGGTATTTGCCGTGATGATCGCGCTGATCGGTTGCCTTGAGGGTTTCAAGGTGACGGGCAGTGCCGAATCGGTCGGCCGGCACACCACCTCCAGCGTGGTGCAGTCGATCTTCGTGGTGATCCTCATCGATGCGCTGGCTGCGGTGTTTTTCATGGAGATGGGCTGGTGAGCACCGCGCCGGAGGACATCATCCAGGTGCGTGGCCTGCGCAACCAGTTCGGCGCGCAAGTGGTGCACGAGAACCTCGACCTTTCCGTGCGGCGCGGTGAAATCCTCGGCGTGGTAGGCGGTTCGGGCAGCGGAAAATCGGTGCTGATGCGCTCGATCATCGGCCTGAATCAGCCGGCGGCGGGCGATGTCCGCCTGTTCGGTGAAAGCGTCGGTGCGATGACGCCATCCGAGCGCGCGCCGATAGATCGCCGCTGCGGTGTGTTGTTCCAGAACGGCGCCTTGTTTTCCTCGCTCACGGTGGCGGAAAACGTGGAAGTGCCGATGCGCGAATTGCGCAACTTGCCCGAAACGCTGATGCGCCGGCTTTCCGCGCTGAAGCTGGCGCTCGCCGGGCTGCCGCCTTCGGCCGGAGCGAAGTTCCCCGCGCAACTTTCCGGCGGCATGGTGAAGCGTGCCGCCTTGGCGCGTTCGCTGGCACTCGATCCTGAGCTGCTGTTTCTCGACGAGCCCACCGCCGGGCTGGATCCGATCGGTGCGGCTGCGTTCGATCAACTGATCCTGACCTTGCGCGACAGCCTCGGCCTGACGGTATTCCTCATCACCCACGATCTGGATACCCTGCACACGATCTGCGACCGGGTCGCGGTGCTGGCGCAAAAACGCGTGCTCGCGATCGGGCCGCTGGCGCAGGTGGCGCAGCACCCGGATGCGTGGATACAGGACTATTTTTGTGGCCCGCGTGGTCGCGCCGCAGAAAGCGCCGCAGCCCGCCAGGCTGTCACGGAGTGATGCATGGAAACCCGCGCCAATCACATCCTCATCGGCAGTTTCGTCATCGGCGTGGTGCTGCTCGCGCTCGGCTGCCTGCTGTGGCTGGGCAAGTTCGGCAGCGAGCGCGACAGCGCGCTGTATGACATCGCGTTCGCCGAGTCGGTCATCGGGCTGTCGAAAGGCTCGGTGGTGTCCTACAACGGCGTGGCTGTGGGCGAAGTGGTATCGCTCGCGATCGATCCGAAGGATTTGACCCGCGTGGTGGTGCGGGTGCGGATCAACGGCCGCGACCTCATTCGCCGCGATACCGAAGCCACGCTCGGGTTTTCCGCCGTCACCGGCGTGGCCGACATCCGGCTTGCCGGCGGTTCGTTGCAGAGCCCGCAGCTGCATGACGGCCGCGATGTGCCGATGCTCACCGCCAGCCCCTCGGCGCTCTCCAAGCTGGCAGCTTCGGGCGAAGACATCATGGTCAACATCAACGAAGTCGCCGCGCGCCTTTCCGATCTGCTCTCGCCCCATAACGTGGCGAAGGTGGAATCGGTACTCGGCAATGTCGATGCACTGGTGGCCTCGGTAGGGCATGAGCGCGAGACGCTGGCGGAGGCGATTCGCCAGCTTTCCACCGCATCGGTGCAATTGCAGAGCACGCTTGCCAGCATCGACGGCGCAGCCGATTCGGTGCGCGGGCTGATGGATGGCGAAGCACGGGCATTGTTGTCCAGCGCCAATGCCGCGGTTGAAAAACTCGATGCGCTGTCCGCGCAAGTGGATGGCTTGGTGGCGGAGAACCGCGCCGCGGTATCCGGTTTCAGCCATCAGGGCTTGCGCCAGGTCGGCCCTGCGCTGGAGGAGTTGCGTGCCACGCTCGCTTCCCTGCAGCAGCTTTCCGAACAGTTGTCGCGCTCGGACAGCGCGCTGCTGGGCAATCCGCAACCTCGGGAGTTCAAGCCGCGATGATGGAAATCACAGGAAATCGCTGCATGGCGGTGGTGTTTGCGGCCGTGCTGTCGGCCTGCAACGTGTTGCCGACCAAGCCGCCGGTGACCTTGTATGCGCCCGTGCCACAG
>JAEXRB010000056.1 GCA_023438325.1 Pseudomonadota bacterium
GCCGGGGTATCTTGCCCAATGGGGCGTACGCGGGCGCCGCCATGGCGGCGCGGCAGGCACTGGCGGCACTCGGACAGGCACAGTTGATCGGGTTGTGGCAGCGCTTTTTCGAGCGCCCGGTGGCGCAGGTGCTGCTCACCCACGATGACCTGCGCAACCGGCGCCGTTATCTGAACGCGCGGGCCACCTTGCTCGAATTGCTCGCGCTGCAAACCTTGCCGATCGTCAACGAGAACGACACCGTCTCGGTGGATGAGCTCAAGCTCGGCGACAACGACAATCTGGCCGCTTTCGTTGCGACGTTGATCGATGCCGATGTGCTGTTCATTGCCTCCGATGTGGCCGGGCTTTACAGCGCCAATCCACGCACCGATGCCACTGCGCGGCCGATCGACGAGGTGGCGCATATCGACGATGCCGTTCTCGCGATGGCCGGCGGCATCGGCAGTGCGGCGGGCACCGGCGGCATGTTGACCAAGCTGCAAGCGGCGTCCAAAGCCGCCACCGCTGGCATCGAGACGGTGTTGTTCGATGGCACCAGCGCCGATGCCTTGCGTCTGATGGGGCAGGGCCTCCTGCGCGGCACACGTTTTCGCGCCGGCTCGACCCGGCTGGCGGCACGGAAACACTGGTTGCGCCATGCTCCACTTGCACCGGGCGTGATCCTCGTCGACGATGGTGCCGCACGCGCTTTGAAAGAGAAGGGCGCTTCGCTGCTGCCGGGCGGCGTGTTCGATGCACAAGGTGATTTCGCACGGGGCGACATCATCGAAATCCGCCATGCGGGCGGGCAGGGCACACAGGTGATCGGGCGCGGCATCGTGCAGTATTCGGCCCGCGACATCCGCCGCATCGCACGGCGCCACAGTCGTGATATCGACGCGATTCTGGGCTACAACTACGGCGAAACCGTGGTGCATCGGGACGATCTGGCCACGCTGTAACGGCATGGCCGCATGGCGGCCGTGATGGCCGACATGGCTTGCTGCGGCGCTGCGCAACTTGTGTGTGTGATTCAGAGTGCGCCGGATTTTTCCGGCAGCGCTTCGAAGCCGTTTTCGTGCGCCGCAGGCGTGGTCGGCAAGAGCGAGCGAGTCAGTGCGTGCAGGATGCGGGCATCCTCGGCATCCGGTTGCTGCCCGGCGTCAGGCGGCAGCGCCGCTTCGATGCCGCGGAAGCGGCGCTGGAAGGCGCGCAGTGCCGCATGCGGATCATCCAGTGGGTAGCCGAAGGCGGCCATCGCCAACCAGACATCGAAGCCTTCCGGTGCCGGCGGCGCGTTTTCGGCAGGCCATGCGCCGAAGCCGGCGTCGGCCAGGGTTTTCCACGGGAACAGCACGTTCGGATCGCGCTTGCGGGTGGGCGCCATGTCGGCGTGGGCGATGATCTGGTGGCGCGGGATGCGCAGCCGGGTGCAGAGATCGTCGAGCAGGCGCAGCAGGGCGTCGATCTGTTCGGGCGGGAAGGCGGCGCCGCCATCGTTGTCCAGTTCGATGCCGATGGAGGTTGAATTCAAGTCGGTGAGAGTGCCCCAGCGTCCTGCGCCGGCATGCCAGGCGCGACGCTCGTCGGATACAAGCTGGTAAAGATCGCCATTGCGCCCGATCAGATAATGCGAGCTGACCGGGCCGCCGCGATTCTGCGTGCGCAGCGTGTTCAAACTGCGCTCCACGCCATTTTGTTCGGTGGCATGGATGACGATGGCCACGGGACGGCGTTCGTCGTGGTTGGGCGAGGTCACCCATTCGGCCAGTGGATTGCGCACCGGTTGCGGGGCGCAGGCACAGAGCAGGGCGGTGGCGAGTAGGGCGATGAGGCGCGTTTTCATCGCGTCATTGCAGGCGTTATGCCGCGCGAATGCAAGGGCATGTCGCGGGAGCCGCGCGGGATGCGAGAATTCGCGCCTTACTTTCTCGACGGAAATGCGCCATGGCCGGTGCCAGCCTCCTCACCCTGATCGACGATATCGCCACGATCCTCGACGATGTCGCCGTGATGACCAAACTCGCCGCCAAGAAAACGGCCGGCGTGCTCGGTGATGATCTGGCACTCAACGCGCAGCAGGTAGCCGGTGTGCGTGCCAACCGCGAATTGCCGGTGGTCTGGGCGGTGGCCAAAGGGTCGCTGCTCAACAAGGCGATTCTGGTGCCGGCGGCGCTGGCGATCAGCACGTTCGCGCCATGGGGTGTGACGCCGCTGATGATGGCCGGCGGCACCTTCCTTTGTTACGAAGGCGTGGAAAAACTCGCCCATGCCGGCGGCAACGGCGAGAAGGCAGCGCACGATGATGACTTGCGCCAGGCACTGGCGGATCCGTCAGTGGACATGCGCGACTTCGAGCGCAACAAGATCCGGGGTGCGATCCGCACCGATTTCATCCTCTCGGCCGAAATCATCGTCATCACGCTGGGTACCGTCGCGGCGGCGGCATTTTTGCGCCAGCTCGGTGTGCTGGTCACGATTGCCCTGCTGATGACCGTGGGCGTCTACGGCTTCGTGGCGGGCATCGTGAAGATCGACGATGCCGGCTTGTGGTTGTCGCAGCGTGCTGGCGCGGTGGCGCAGGGTTTCGGCCGCTTCCTGCTCGGGCTGGCACCGTGGCTGATGAAGGCGCTGTCAGTGGCCGGCATGGCGGCGATGTTTCTCGTCGGTGGCGGCATTCTGGTGCATTCGATTCCGCCTCTGCACCACGCCATCGAAGGTTGGGCGGCGCAGGCCGGTGGGTTCGGCTGGCTGGTGTCGATGCTCGGCAATGCCGTGGTCGGCGTCATCGCCGGTGCGGTGACGTTGGGTGCGGTGAGCCTGGTGAGGCGACTGCGAGGCAAGCGCGCCGCAGACGTGGGCTGATATGCCGGATCAGGCCGAGCCGCGTGATTTCAGCACCGCATCCACATCATCCAGCGCTCGGCGCAGACGTTCTGTGGCTTCGGTGACGCGGCGTGGCGGGGCTTCGAGGCTGCTGCTGAGGCTGGCGTGCGGAGCGTCGAGGATTTCGCGCCGCAGGGTCAGGCCGTGGCGTGCGAGCACGGGTGCCAGTTCGTCGTAGCGCTCGCGCAGATCGGCCAGGGTGGCGGCGTGGGCGAAGTCGCAGACATCGGCGCGCGCGCCGTAACTGAAGGCATTGGTGAAGAACATGTCGCCGTCGCGCGGGCTGGGCTCGAACACGAGTTGGTCGATGTCGTCGTATTGCTGGGCATGGCGTTGCATGCCCACCTGCATGCGCGATTGCAGCAAGGTACGGAAGGTTTGCGAAAGCACCATCGGCAGGCCGCCGCTGGCCAGTCGCGGCGTCTTGTCGCCACGCGAGCGGCGCGCATGCGAGGCATCCACCGGCACGAGCGGGTTGATGCCGATGAACAGGTCGATGCCGGCATCGAACGCCACCGAGGCGTGCATGGTGCGGCGCAAGGCGCCATCGACGAACTGGCGGCCATGGATTTCCACCGGCGGGTACAGCGCCGGCAACGCGGCGCTGGCCTGTACGGCTTTGGAGATGGGTACGTCGTCCCAGCCTTCCGCGCCGAAACGCACCGCTTCGCCGTTGTCCAGATCCACCGCCACGATGTAGAGCTTGCGCTTGAGTTCGCGGAAATCGTCGGTGCGGCCGTGGCGGGTGTAGGCCTCATGCAGGAAGTGCGCGATGCGGCTGTTGTCGAACAGTCCGGTGGGCACCAACGCGCCAAGGCGGCCCAGCGTCTCGCCCAGACGCAGCGAAGTGGGGTGGGTGAGCAGGCTGCGCCAGGCATCCCAGAACAGTTTCGGAGCCGAGGCGGCACGCCGCAGGTATTCACCGAGTGCAGGGCGGATGAAGGTGTCCGGATCGAAACGCACATCGTTGGCATCGCCGGTGATGAAGATGCGGCACATCTGCTCGGTATCGATGCGGTTGGCCAGGCTGGCGGCCAGGAATGCGCCGGAGCTGACGCCGACGTACACATCCAGTGCCGTGAGATCGAGACCGTCGATGGCTTCGTCCAGCGCGCGCAGCACGCCCAGTTCGTACATGCCGCCGATGGGGCCGCCGCCGGCGATGGCAAGGCCGATGCGGGATTGGCTGGCGCGGGAGCGGGTGGCAGGTTGCAGTTGCAGCATCGAGGACTTGTGCCGGAGAAGTTCGCCCCGATTCTAGCGGAGACCTGCTGGAGTAGATCATCGATCTTCGTCGTGGAAGATCTGGAGGATTCGGGATGACACGCCATTCGGATGTCGAGCAGCGGCTGGAGCATCTGCTGGCGGCCAATGCGCGCTGGCGCGATGCAGCGCAGGAACCTCGTAACCGCTCGCCCTGGCTGGCGCCTTTGCAGCGCTGGCAATCGACACGTCTGGCCGGGTCGTTCGCCGATTTCAGCGCTGCGCCGGCCACGCGCGATGCCACGCGGTTCTTCCTCACCGATCTTTACGGCGACCATGATGTAAGTGCGCGTGATCGCGGCGTGGCGCGGGTGATGCCGATGATGAAACGGGTGCTGCCGGCGGAGTTGCTGGAAACGGCTGCCGATGCGATCGAGCTGGCGGTGCTCTCGCATGCTTTCGATCTGCGCGTGGCCACCGCGCTGGAAACGATGTTGCCGGGCAAGCCGCTGGAATCAAGGATCGATCCAGTCACTTACGCGCAGGCATATCGACACGCAGGGCTGCCGCGCTTGCGACAGCGCCAGATCGACTTGATCGTGCGGATCGGCGTGGCGCTGGATGCCGCCGTGCGCAAGCCTTGGTTGGCGCGATTGCTGCGCTTGTCGCGCTTGCCGGCGCGTGCGGCCGGGTTGATCGCGCTTCAGGGTTTTCTGGAGCGGGGTTTTGCGGCATTCGCCAAGATGGACGATGCCGGCGCCTTCATGGCCGAGATTGCACGACGCGAGCAAGAGGTGTCGCGCCGCCTGTTTGCCGGCGATGACGAGCCATTTGCGCTGTCTCAGGTGAATTCGCGTTCCAGATAACGCCGGATTTCGCTTTCGATCGGCCCGCGCAGCGCCGAGAGCAGGAATCCCAGATTCACCAGCACGTGGATTTCCTCGTCCAGCACGCGGATCTCTCCGTTCACGCCGCTGCGGGTGAATTCCAGCGTGTCGTCGTTCCAGGCGCAGCCCACCTCGAAACGCTCCTGGATCTTGTCGGCCACGCGCGTCACGGCGGTACGCGCCTGCTTGCGGGTTTTGGTGTGCGGGTGGTGGATGTCGATGCTGGGCATGCTGAGGTTTCCGGTGCGACGGGCAGGGCGGGATTCTGTCTCAAAGTGCATGGTGCGCTCCAGTAGCGCCGGCTCTGATAAAGTTTCCCCATCAGGTGGAGATTCGTGAATGCGTCTGGTTTTTCCCAGCCATGCCCATGCCGATGTCGTATTGCAGCCAGGCGAGTTGAGCCTGGGGGCTTCTGCTGAGTGCGACATTCACCTGCCGGACGCAGGTTGGCTGCCACATCACGCCACCCTGGCGGTCGATCCACAGCGCGGGCTGTGGTTGCGGGTGGAGCCGGATGCCGGTGCGATCCATGTCAATGCACGCCCCGTGCGCGAGTGCGCCATGCTGCGTGTGGGTGACATCGTGACGCTGGGCGAGGTGCAGTTCTGCCTGATGTTGCAAGACGAAAGCGGCATCGTCCGGCAGCTGCCGCCGCGCCGGAGTGCGCCGATGGAGGGTGCCGAGCGCGCGGCCGCTTCGCGTGCGGTGTTGCGCGGTGTCGCAGGATTGTTCCATGGGCGTACTTTTCCGCTGGCATCGGGCGTGACCATCGGCTCGGCTGCAACATCGGATATTCGTATCGAGGATGCCGGGATTGCGCCACAGCATGCCTGCATCGAACTCAGCCAGGAGCGCGTGACGTTGCGGGCACAGGCCCGGGGCAACGCGCTCAAGGTCAATGGCGTGCTGGTGGAAGATGCGGTGCTTCATCCGGGCGATCAGTTGGTGGTGGAGCCACATCGTTTCGTGGTGGAAGCGCCTGGTCTGCCTGCACGCGGCGGCAGCCTGTTTTCTCCCCGGCAGCGCCCCATCACCCAGACCATTCCCGCCGTGACCACGCCACCACCGGCCTCCCGCCAGCCAGAGCCTGAGCCGCCGCGCGGGCGCTTCAGTGCATGGTGGTTGCTGGTTGCGGCAGCGGGCATCGCGTTGGTGCTGGTAGGCATCCTGATCTACGCACCGCGCTGAGGCGGGGCTTCGATCTGGTAACATTTGCGGCCATTTTTTGCCGTGCCAGATGCCATGATCGAGCTGAATCCCGTGCGCTTCCAGATCGCAGACCTTACCGAGCGCCTCACTGCGCTCAGGGGGTATCTTTGACTACGACCGCAAGGTCGAGCGTCTGGAGGAAGTGACGCGGGAGCTGGAAAGCCCCGATGTCTGGAATGAACCCGAGCGCGCCCAGGCACTGGGGCGTGAGCGCGCCGGTCTGGAAAAGATCGTGGGTGGTTTGCGCCGCATCGCCGATGGTCTGGTGGAGGCCACCGAATTGCTTGAACTGGCCGAGGCGGAGAATGACGAGGACACCGCATTGGCGGTGGTGGCCGATGTCGAGCGCTTCGAGGCTGAACTGGGCAAGCTCGAATTTGCCCGCATGTTCAGCGGCAAGATGGATGGTGCGCCGGCTTTCGTGGATATCCAGGCCGGTGCCGGTGGTACCGAAGCACAGGACTGGGCCGAAATCCTGCTGCGCATGTACCTGCGCTGGGCCGAGTCGCGCGGCTGGAAAACCGAACTGCTGGAGGCTTCCGGCGGCGAAGTGGCCGGCATCAAATCCGCCACGATCCGGATCGAAGGCGATTACGCCTATGGCTGGTTCAAGACCGAAACCGGCGTGCATCGTCTGGTGCGCAAAAGCCCGTTCGATTCGGACAACCGTCGCCACACCAGCTTCACCTCGGTGTTCGTTTCGCCCGAAGTGGATGACGACATCGACATCGAGATCAATCCGGCGGATCTGAAAACCGACGTGTACCGTTCCTCCGGTGCCGGTGGTCAGCATGTCAACAAAACCGAATCGGCCGTGCGCATCACGCACGTGCCCAGCGGCGTGGTCGTGGCGTGCCAGACCGAACGTTCGCAGCACGCCAACCGCGACCGCGCCATGAAAATGTTGAAAGCACGCCTGTACGAACTGGAACTCCAGAAGCGCAATGCCGAGCGCGATGCGGTGGAAGCCACCAAGTCCGACATCGGCTGGGGCAGCCAGATCCGCAACTACGTGCTCGATCAGAGCCGCATCAAGGATCTGCGCACCGGTATCGAGCGCAGCGACACGCAGAATGTGCTCGACGGCGATCTGGACGAGTTCGTCGAGGCCAGCCTCAAGGCGGGTCTGGATGCAGGCTCCAAACGCACCGATGCGGCGTAATGGGCACGGGCATTGTGCCCGTGTCGCTGCACACTGACCGTTTTCTGCGCCAGGTTTTGCGCCTTCGCGCGCCGATTCAAATGCTGGCCGGCCATGACTGGCCCCAAGTCATCCAGGTTGTATTGCCATGAACGATTCCACGCCCGCCGTCACGCCATCGGATGAAAACAAGCTCATCGCCGAGCGCCGCGAAAAGCTGCACGCCTTGCATGCGCAGGGCATCGCCTACCCCAACGATTTCCGTCGAGACACGTTCGCTGGCGACCTGCAGGACGAGTACGCCGACGCCGAGCGCTGGGGTGCCGAAGCCATCGAAACCCTCGGGCGCGAAGTGAAACTCGCAGGTCGCTTGATGGCCAAGCGCGTGATGGGCAAGGCCAGCTTCGTGCAGCTCCAGGATGAATCCGGCCGCATCCAGTTGTTCCTGCAAGCCAACGCACTGGGCGAGGCTTACGAGGCATTCAAGAGTTGGGATGTGGGCGACATCATCGGCGCCGTCGGCACACTCACACGTACCAAGACCGGCGAACTTTCGGTCAAGGCCGGCACGCTGCGTTTGCTTACCAAGAGCCTGCGCCCGCTGCCGGACAAGTGGCATGGCCTGAGCGATGTGGAGCAGCGCTATCGCCAGCGCTACGTCGATCTCATCGTCACGCCCGAAGCACGCGAAGTGTTCGTCAAGCGCAGCAAGATCGTCCGTGCGATCCGCAACTGGCTCGATGCGCGACGTTTCCTCGAAGTGGAAACACCGATGATGCAGATCATTCCCGGTGGTGCCACGGCGCGCCCCTTCGTCACCCATCACAACGCGCTGGACATCGATCTCTATCTGCGCGTGGCACCGGAGCTTTACCTCAAGCGTCTCGTGGTGGGCGGCATGGAGCGGGTGTACGAAATCAACCGCAACTTCCGCAACGAAGGCGTCAGCACACGTCACAATCCCGAGTTCACCATGCTCGAACTGTACGAGGCCTATGCCACCTACAGCGAGATCATGGACCTCACCGAAGGCGTGATTCGCGATACCGCGCAGGAAGTCCTCGGCACCACGCAGGTGACATGGGAGGCTGCGCAGATCGACCTGGGCCCAGCGTTCCGTCGCTGGCGCATGGATGAAGCCGTGCGTCACCACAATCCCGACATCTCCGTCGCCGATTGCACCGACCGCGATGCGCTGGCACGTCATTGCGAGCGTTTGAAGATCCGCATCAAGCCTTCATACGGATGGGGGCGGTTGCTGCTGGAAATCTTCGAGGCCACGGTCGAACACACCCTGATCCAGCCCACCTTCATCACCTTGCATCCGGTGGAAGTTTCGCCACTGGCGCGTGAGTCCGATACCGAGAAGGGCTTCACCGACCGCTTCGAGCTGTTCGTCAACGGCAAGGAAATCGCCAACGGTTTCTCCGAGTTGAACGATTCGGAAGATCAGGCGGCGCGATTCCGTGCCCAGGTGGAAGCCAAGGACGGTGGCGA
>JAEXRB010000126.1 GCA_023438325.1 Pseudomonadota bacterium
ACGTTTCCGGCAGCGTGAAGACGCACCGCGATATCGTCCAGGGCATGTCCAAGACGATGGGTGGCATGGGCTACTACATCGTCATGGCGTTCTTCTGCGCGCAGTTCATCTACGCCTTCGGGCAGAGCAATCTGGGCGCGCTGTTCGCGATCAAGGGGGCCAACCTGCTCCAGACAATGGGCTTTCCGACCGGCGTGACCTTGGTGGGCATCGTGTTCTTGTCCGGCTTCGTGAACCTGCTCGTTGGTTCGGCCTCGGCCAAGTGGGCGCTGATTGGCGCAATCATGGTGCCGATGCTGATGCAGTTGGGCATTTCCCCGGATTTGACCCAGGCCGCATATCGGGTGGGCGATTCGAGCACCAACATCATCACTCCGCTGATGCCGTATTTCCCGCTGATCGTGGTGTTCTGCCGAAAGTACGTGACTTCCAGTGGCATCGGTACGCTGCTGGCACTGATGCTGCCGTTCGCGGTGACATTGCTGGTGGTGTGGACCCTGTTCCTGCTCGGATTCTGGGTGCTGGAAATTCCGCTGGGCTGGGGCGCGAGCTATGAGTACGTGCCGGGCTGACAAGGCAGGCAGGTCTTGCGCTTCCATGCCTGATGCTGCATGGGGGGGGAGGTTCGTCAGAAGCTGAATGGGGTTTGACTGCGATTGGCCACTGCGCCACCCTTGCACGCTTGTGCCAGGCCGATGGGCTTGGGAATGACTTGGCGCCGTCCCGAGGTGGGGCGGCGTCGCCAATTGCATGGGGAGTTACATGAGCAACGGACTTAACATCCCGAAGGGCGAGTTCCTTGGGCATCCCAAGGGGCTGTTCCTGCTTTTCGCAACGGAAATGTGGGAACGCTTCAGCTTCTACGGCATGCGCGCATTGCTGGTTCTTGCGATGATCGCGGCGGTGGAGTCAGCCAACCCCGGCTTCGGCTGGACCCAGTCCGAAGCGTTGCGCCTGTATGGTTGGTTCACCGGCCTGGTGTACTTCACACCGCTGATCGGCGGCTGGTTGGCCGACAACTTCATCGGGCAGCGTCGCGCGGTGATTCTGGGCGGCATCGTCATGGCTGCCGGGCAATTCACTCTGGCCTCGGCGATCCCCGGCAACATCAACCTGTTCTATACAGGTCTGTTGCTGCTGGTGATCGGCAATGGCCTGTTCAAGCCGAACATTTCCACGATGGTCGGTGATCTGTATCCGGAAGGCGATGGTCGCCGCGACGGCGCTTTCACTATCTTCTACATGGGCATCAACGTAGGCGCGTTCCTGGCGCCGTTCGTGTGCTCCACGCTGGGTGAAGATCCCGCCTACGGCTGGCGCTACGGGTTTGCCGCCGCCGGTGTGGGCATGGTGCTGTCGGTCATCATCCAGGTGATCTTCGCCCGCCGCATGCTGGGCGATGTGGGTGTGGAACCTGCTGCGCGTCGGTCGCTGGCGATGAGTGGTGGCGCCAGGCAGCCGCTGACCCATATCGAGCGCGAGCGTCTGCGCGTGATCTTCATGCTGTTCGTGTTCGTGGTGCTGTTCTGGGCGTCGTTCGAGCAGGCCGGTGGCCTGATGAACATCTATGCCAACGACAAGTCCGATCGCATGATCGGCGGCTTCGAAGTGCCGACCGGTTGGTTCCAGTCGCTCAATCCGTTCTTCATCGTGATTCTGGCACCCGTGTTCTCGATGCTCTGGTCCAAACTTGGCCAGCGCAACCGCAACCCTTCCACTCCGGTGAAGATGATCGGTGGTCTGGTGCTCACCGGCATCGGCTTCCTGTTCATGGTGTTCGCGGCGTTGGAAGCGGCTTCCGACCCTTCCGGCAAGTCGAGCATGTGGTGGCTGGTGCTGGCCTACATGTTCCACACCATGGGTGAGTTGTGCATCTCCCCGGTTGGTCTGTCGATGGTGACCAAGCTCGCACCGCTGCGCTTGGCGAGTTTGATGATGGGCGTATGGTTCCTGATCAACTTCTTTGCCAACCTGCTGGCGGGCTACATCGGTGCTTATGCCGAGAGTCTGGGTGAGTTGTCGATCTTCGCCGGTCTGGCGATCGCCAACGTCGTCTTCGCAGCCGTGCTCTGGCTCATCTCCGGCAAGCTGGTGGAGTGGATGCACGGGGCAGAAAAGCGGCAGCCCGCACAGGCATGAAGCGGCTGATTCCCGATTGACGGAAACTCCTGCGCGCCCTCGTGGCGCGCATTCGTCTTCAACCGATTTTTGATGGGGGCCCCGTGGAACAGTTCGTCAATACGATCAACAGCCTGATCTGGAGCCAGCCATTGATCTGGCTGTGCCTCGGGGCCGGCCTGTATTTTTCCCTGCGCACACGTTTCATGCAGGTGCGCGGCTTCGTCGAGATGACGCGGCTGACCTTCACCGGGCAAAAGTCCGAGGCCGGTGTGTCGTCGTTCCAGGCGCTGGCGCTCTCGATGTCCGGACGCATCGGCATCGGCAATATCGCCGGTGTCGCCACCGCGATTGCCTTCGGCGGGCCGGGCGCGGTGTTCTGGATGTGGGTGATGGGATTTCTCGGCGCGTCCACGTCGTTCGTGGAGTGCTGTCTGGCGCAGATCTACAAGGAAAAGGACAACGAAGGCCGTTACCGCGGCGGCCCGGCGTACTACATCGAGAAGGGCCTGGGGTTGAAGTGGTACGCCTGGGTGTTCGCGCTGGCGACGATCGTTGCGGCCGGCTTCCTGATGCCGGGCGTGCAGGCCAATGCCATCGCCGATGGCGCCACCAATTTCTGCAAAAGCACGGCGCTGTGCCCGGATCTTTCCGGTCAGTGGCTGGGCATGGATGCACAGTTCGCGTTCAAGCTCGGCATCGGCATCGTGGTCGGTGTGCTGCTGGCGGCGATCATCTTCGGCGGCCTCAAGCGCATCGCGTTGGTGGCGGAGCTGGTGGTGCCGTTCATGGCCATCGCCTACATCCTGACGGCAGTGGTCACCATGGCACTGAACATCGATTTCCTGCCGACCATGTTCAAGATGATTTTCGAGAGTGCCTTCGGCCTGCATGCCGGGTTCGGCGCGATTCTGGGGCTGGCCATCGAGTGGGGTGTCAAGCGCGGCATCTACGCCAACGAGGCAGGCCAGGGCACCGGCCCGCATGCCGCAGCGGCGGCGGAAGTTTCGCATCCGGCCAAGCAGGGTTACGTGCAGGCCTGGGCGATCTACTTCGACACGATGCTGATCTGCACCTCGACGGCTTTCATCATTCTGGCAACCGGCATGTACAACGTGGTGTCGCCGGATGGCGGAATGTTGCAGGAGGCGCTGCCGGGTACGGCGGCTGGTGCGGGCTTTGTGCAGGCAGGCATCGATTCGATGTTGCCGGGCTGGGGCAACGGCTTCGTGGCGGTGGCGCTGTTCTTCTTCGCCTTCACCACGATCATGGCCTATTACTACATGGCCGAAACCAACCTCACCTACGTCAACGGCCACAAGGTGCGGCCGCTGGCGACGCTGGCGTTGCGTCTGGGCCTCATCGCCATGGTGGTGTTCGGTGCCGTGCGTACGGCTGAGATGGCGTGGACGCTTGGCGATATCGGCGTGGGCCTGATGGCATGGCTCAACATCGTGGCGATCCTGCTGTTGCAGAAGCCGGCGCTGCTGGCGCTGCGCGATTACGAACGGCAGAAAAAGGCGGGCCTGGAGCCGACGTTCGATCCCGACGCGCTCGGTATCCGCAACGCTGATTTCTGGCGCAAGCGCTGACGTTTCCGGCCGGGGCCAGGCTGGTGCCTGATGCCCCGGCGGCGATGCCTATTCCGGGCTGGTGGCAGTGACGGCAGCCGGTAGCGGTTGCAGGGCGTCGAGGATGCGCATCAGCCAGTGCCGTTCTTCGGACGTGAGCCTTTCCAGCAGCGCGCGTTCGTGTGCCAATGCCAGCGGCACGATGTCATCGTGCACGCGCCGTCCGGCCGCGGTCAGGCGCAGGCGCGATTCGCGCTTGTCTTCGTGCGCCGTGGCGCGACGGACGAAACCTTTCTCCACCAGCCCGGCCAGGGCGCGGCTGACGGCAACCTTGTCCATGGCCGAACGTGCGGCCACGTCGCGTGCGGCCAGGTCGTCATGCCGCCCCAGGATCGCCATGGCCCGCCACTGCGTCACCGAAAGTCCGAAGCGGGCTTCGTATTCGGCTGCAATCGTCTGGCTGATGGTGTTGGACAGCACCGAAAGCCGGTAGGGCAGGAAGTGTTCCAGATCCAGAGCGTGAGGTCGGGTCATTGCTGCGGCGCGCATTGCAAATGGTTTCAATTGAAACTATAAATCCGCTCACCGTGCGGAACAACCGCCACAACCCCATTCCATGGAGGCACGCAATGAGCGCCCAGATTTCTCCCGGCATGACGCCGGTCACGTTCGACAATCCGATGGGCATCGACGGCTTCGAGTTCGTCGAATACGCCGCCCCCGCGGGCGAAGCCGGTCACCTGCATGATTACTTCAAAAAGCTCGGTTTCGTGCAGGTGGCGCGCCACACCTCGCGTCCGATCAGCACCTATCGTCAGGGCGACTGCACCTTCCTGATCAACGAAGATCCCGATTCTTTCGCGGCACGTTTTGCGGCCGAGCACGGCCCCAGTGCCTGCGGTTTCGCGATTCGCTTCAACAAGTTGGCGGAGTGGGTGCGGGTGCAGGCGCTGAAGAATGGCGCCGAGTCCTTCGATGCGAAGGACGAACTGAGCAAGGCCGTCGCCGCGCCGGTGATCAAGGGTATCGGCGGCTGCATGCTGTATCTGGTGGATCGTTACGACACCAAGGGCACGATCCACGACCCCGATTACCAATACCTGCCCGGCGTGGATCTGATGCCCAAGGGCTTCGGCCTCACCTTCATCGACCACCTTACCCACAACCTTTACCAGGGCAACATGGCGAAGTGGTCGGATTACTACGAGCGCCTGTTCAACTTCCGCGAAATCCGCTACTTCGACATCAAGGGCGCCAAGACTGGCCTGCTGTCCAAGGCGATGACCGCTCCCGACGGCATGGTGCGCATTCCGCTCAATGAATCGAGCGATCCCAAGTCGCAGATCAACGAATACCTCGACAGTTACCACGGCGAGGGTATCCAGCACATCGCCTGCTTCACCGACAACATCTACGAAACAGTGGAAGCGATGCGCGCGGCTGGCGTGGCGTTTCTCGATACGCCGGATGCGTACTTCAACTACATCGACGAGCGCATCCCCCATCACGGCGAGGACGTCGAGCGGCTGCGTCGCAATGCCATCCTGATCGATGCCGATCCGGAAACCAAGCAGCGCAAGCTGTTGCAGATATTCACCCAGAACGCGCTCGGCCCGATCTTCTTCGAGATCATCCAGCGCAAGGGCAATGAGGGGTTCGGCGAAGGCAACTTCCAGGCGCTGTTCGAGAGCATCGAGCGCGATCAGATGCGCCGCGGCGTGCTGTAAGCAGAAAACAAGGCGAGGTTGCAGATGTCGCAGTACATGACGGGGTTCGGCAACGAATTCGCCACCGAGGCGGTGCCCGGAGCATTGCCGGTGGGGCGCAATTCGCCGCAGCGAGCGCCGCTGGGGCTGTATGCGGAGCAGGTCAGCGGTACTGCGTTCACTGCGCCGCGCGGGCAGAACCGGCGCAGCTGGCTTTACCGCATCCGCCCGACGGCGCTGTCCGGTGGTTTTTCGCCGTATCAACATCCGCATTTCCACAACTGCTTCGATGATGGCCCGGTGTCGCCGGATCCGATGCGCTGGTCGCCGCTGTCGATGCCGGAGGGCGAGGCCGACTTCGTCGATGGCCTTTTCACCATGGCGGGCAACGGGTCGGCGACAGCGCAGTCGGGCGTGGGAATCCATCTGTACGCGGCGAACCGTTCGATGCGGGGGCGGGCGTTCTACGATGCCGATGGCGAGCTGCTGATCGTGCCGCAGCATGGGGCGCTGCGGTTGGTCACCGAGCTGGGCGTGATCGAGGTGGAGCCGCAGCAGATCGCGGTGATCCCGCGCGGCATCCGCTTCCGTGTCGAGTTGCCGGCCGGTCCGGCGCGTGGCTATGTCTGCGAAAACTTCGGTGCGTTGTTGAAGCTGCCTGATCTTGGCCCGATCGGATCAAACGGGCTGGCCAATCCGCGTGACTTCGAAACGCCGGTCGCAGCCTTCGAGCAAACCGAAGGCGAGGTCGAACTGATTGCCAAGTTCCAGGGGCACCTGTGGCGCACTACGCTCGGCCATTCGCCGATGGATGTGGTGGCCTGGCACGGCAATTACGCGCCATATCGCTATGACCTGCGCCGCTTCAACACCATCGGCTCGATCAGTTACGACCATCCCGATCCGTCGATTTTCCTCGTGCTGCACTCTCCCAGTGACACGCCGGGCACCAGCAATCTGGACTTTGTGATCTTTCCGCCGCGCTGGCTGGTGGCGCAGGACACCTTCCGTCCGCCGTGGTTCCACCGCAATGTCGCCAGCGAGTTCATGGGGTTGGTGCATGGCGCCTACGATGCCAAGGCCGAAGGCTTCGTGCCCGGTGGTTGCTCGCTGCACAACAGCTTCACCGGCCATGGCCCGGATGCGGCGACGTTCGAGAAGGCCAGTGCGGCCGATCTCTCCAAGCCTGACGTCATCACCGATACCATGGCCTTCATGTTCGAGACGCGCGCGGTGATCCGCCCGGCGCAGCAGGCGCTTGATGCGTCGTTCCGCCAGCGCGATTACGCGCGTTGCTGGCAGGGTCTGGAGCGTTTGTTCCACGCGCCCTGACATCCATCTTCCAGGAAATTCCACGATGAAACTTGCTTCGCTCAAATCCGCTGGCCGCGATGGTCTCCTCGTTGTCGTGTCGCGGGATCTGACGCGTGCCGTGGCGGTGCCCGACATCGCGCCGACCTTGCAGGCCGCACTCGATGATTGGGCCGCGCTTGCGCCACGCCTTGCCAACGTGGCCGAGGCCATTGAGGCGCCGAAGGTATCCACGATCAACGGCATGGACGTGTTCGCGCTCGATCCCGCGCAACTGGCTGCACCGTTGCCGCGTGCGTATGAATTCGTCGATGGTTCGGCGTATCTCCCGCATGTGGCGCGCGTGCGGCGTGCGCGCGGCGCGGAGGTGCCGGAAAGTTTCTATGTCGATCCGCTGATGTATCAGGCCACCAGTGCCGGTTTCCTCGGCCCGCGCGACGAGGTGCGCGTGCCGAGCGTGGACATGGGTATCGACCTTGAAGCCGAAGTGGTGGTGGTCACCGGCGACGTGCCGATGGGGGTTTCACCGGAAGAGGCGGCACGCCACATCGTGCTGATCGGGCTGGTCAATGATGTTTCGCTGCGCAACCTGATTCCGGCCGAGCTGGCCAAGGGCTTCGGTTTCCTGCAATCCAAGCCGCGCTCGGCGCTGTCGCCGGTGTTCGTCACGCCGGACGAGTTGGGCCCGGACTGGCGCGGCTGCAAACTGCATCGCCCGTTGGTCACGCATATCAATGGGCAATGGTTCGGCGCGCCGGAAGCCGGCGTGGACATGCAGTTCGACTTCTCCCAGCTCGTTGCACATGCAGCGCGCACGCGGCCGCTGACGGCGGGCACACTGGTGGGTTCTGGAACCGTGGCCAACGAGGACACCTCGCTTGGCGCTTCGTGCTTTGCCGAGAAGCGCACCGTCGAAACCCTGGAAACCGGCGCGCCGATCACGCCGTTCATGAAGGATGGCGATGTGGTGCGGATCGAAATGTTCGATCGCGAGGGGGCATCGATTTTTGGTGCGATCGAACAACGCATTTCCGTCTGAGTCGATCCAGTCGCGCACGGGCCCGCATCGCGCTACGCTGCACGCAAATGGCAGGAAGGACCAAGTCATGGGCGGAAAGCTGCGGTTGTATGGCTACTGGCGTTCCAGCGCGGCTTACCGAGTACGCATCGCGCTGAATCTCAAGGGGCTGGAGTACGAATCTGTCCCCGTTCACCTCGTCCGTGATGGCGGCGAGCAGCACAAGGCGCAGTTTCTGGAGATCAACCCGCAGGGGCTGGTGCCGGTGCTGGTGGATGGCGAGCGCATCATTCGCCAGTCGCTGGCCATCATCGAATATCTGGATGAGCTGCATCCCGCTCCGCCCCTGTTTCCCAGCACTTCGCGCGATCGCGCCCGCGTGCGCGCGTTGGCGCTGACGGTGGCCTGCGACATCCATCCGCTCAACAACCTTCGTGTGATGCAGTATCTGGAGCGCGAGCTGGGCGTGGCCGAAGCACAGCGTCTGGCCTGGATGCGGCACTGGATGGCAGAAGGGCTGGCGGCGTTCGAGGCGCAGCTCGAAGGACACCCTTCGACCGGCGAGTTCTGTGAAGGCGAGTTGCCCGGACTCGCCGATTGCTGCTTGATACCGCAGCTCTACAACGCGCAGCGTTTCGGCATGGACTTGTCCGCGTATCCGACGCTGCTGCGGATTCAGGCCAGTTGCCAGGCGTTGACGGCGTTCCGCGAGGCGGCGCCCGAAGCGCAGCCGGATGCGACTTAGCAATCAGCCGTTGAACGCATCCGCGTAAGGATCGTGCTCGCCGGTGCCGCCTTCGGAGAGGCGGATCTTCAGGGCCAGGCCATCACGCGAATCGGCCTTGCGCAGAGCTTCTTCCAGCTCGATTTTTCCGTCCTTGTACATGCGGAACAGATCCTGGTCGAAAGATTGCATGCCTTCTTCCAGTGAACGCTCCATGGCTTCCTTGATCTCGTGCACCTGGCCGCGGCGGATGATGTCGCGGATCAGCGGGGTGTTGATCAAGATTTCGGTGGCCGGCATGCGCTTGCCGTCCTGACCCACGACCAGGCGCTGGCTGACCACCGCCTTCAGGTTCAGCGACAGGTTCATCAGGATGTTCTTGTGCGCGGCCTCGGGGAAGAAGTTGAGGATGCGTTCGAGCGTCTGGTCGGCGTTGTTGGAGTGCAGTGTGGCCAGGCAAAGATGGCCGGTTTCTGCAAAGGCGATGGCCGCTTCCATCGTGACCTGGTCGAGGATTTCGCCGATCAGGATCACGTCCGGCGCTTCACGCATCGCGTTCTTGAGCGCATTGTGGAAGCCGTGGGTATCCAGGCCCACTTCACGCTGGTTGACGATGGACTTCTTGTGCCGGTGCAGGAACTCGATGGGGTCTTCCACCGTCAGGATGTGGCCGGTGGTGTGGGTGTTGCGCTGATCGATCATCGCCGCCAGCGTGGTGGACTTGCCCGAGCCGGTGGAGCCCACCACCAGCACCAGGCCGCGCGGCTCCATGATGATGTCTTTCAGCACCGGCGGGAGCTTGAGTTGTTCGATGGTGGGGATTTCGCTCTTGATCGCACGGATCACCATGCCCACTTCGCCGCGCTGCTTGAACACGTTGACGCGGAAGCGCCCGGCCTCTTTCACTGCGATGGCCATGTTCAGTTCCAGATCACGCTCGAACTGCGGCACCTGGCCTTCGTCCATCAGCGAATAGGCGATTTTCTTGACCATGCCGGCCGGCAGTCCGGTGTTGCCGAGCGGGTAAAGCTTGCCTTCCACTTTGATGTTCACCGGTGCCCCGGTCGTCAGGAACATGTCCGAGGCGTTCTTCTCGGTCATGAGCTTGAGGAAGTAACCGATGTCCATGCAGTGATCCTTGGCTGTTTTAAAGGCGATGGCAAAGTCGCCGTTCGAATCCGCGATTGCGGCCGGTGCCGGGGGGCGCCAGAATGCCACGCATCCGGGCCGATGCACGATGCCCCTGTTCGGTTTGCATGATATGACACGAATTGCTTTCGTTCTTCCAGTCGCTTTCGCATTTTTGGTCGCTTGTGCCGGCACACCGCCGCCGCGTGAGGCGCTGGATGCAGCGGAACTGGCTATCGAAGATGCCCGCAGGTTGGGCGCGCAGGATTACGCACCGGTTGAACTGGAGCGTGCCACGCAGCGTATGACGGCTGCCGATGCCGCGTTCGCCGGGCGCGATTACGCGATGGCGCAGCAGTACGCCGCGCAGGCCGAGCTTGAGGCGCAACTGGCGCAGTACCGCTCGCGAGCCGCTACCGGACGCGAGGAAGTGCGTCGGCGCATCGATGAAAATGCGCGCCTGCGGCGCGAATTGCTGGGCGCAGGAGGTGTGCAATGAAAAGATCTGGATTGGCGATGGGATTGGGCCTCTTGCTTTGCGCCAGTGCTGTCGCGCAGAAGGTGGATCCGGAAATGGAACGCCTGCGCGCGCAGTTGCGCAGCTTGAGCGAGGATTCCACGCTCGGGGCGCTGGCACCTGCCGAACGCCTGCGTGCGCAACAGAGCATCGAGGCGCTGGCAAATGCTAAACGACGGGATCGCGCCGATGCACTGTTGGCGGCTGAGCGGCGCCTGGACATCGCCCGCGCAGCGGCGGAAGCGGAGTCATATCAGCAGCAGATTCAGGCCCTGGAGCGCGAGCGTGACCGCATCCTGCTGGAAGCCAGCCGGCGCGATGCCGAAGCTGCGCGTCTGGAGGCGGAAAAGCTGCGTCTGCAAAGTCTGGCGCGGATGGAGGAAGCCGAACGTGCGCAGGAGGCTGCGGCCAGTGCATTGGCGCTGAGCGAGCTTTCCACTGCCGAGGCCGAGCAGGCCAAGCGACTGGCTCAGGCGCAATCCCAAGAGGCCGCGCTCGCGCGCAAGGAGGCCGATCTGGCCTTTGCCGCCGCTGAAAGTCTGCGTCTGCAATTGCAGACGATGACCGCCACCAGTGAAGCACGCGGGCAGGTGATGACACTCTCCGGTGAGGCTTTTGCCAGTGGTCAATCGCAGCTCAAGCCGGAGGCGCGCGACAACCTCCAGCGGGTGGTGGAGTTCGTCAACCGTTTCCCGGACAAGGCCGTGCTGATCGAAGGCCATACCGATAGCCAGGGCAGCGCCAACCTCAATCAGGTGTTGTCGCAAAAGCGTGCCGAAGCGGTGCGTGATGCCCTGCTGCAAGACGGCGTGGCTGCATCGCGTCTGACCGCCGTGGGGCTGGGCAAGGATCGACCCGTGGCAGACAACGCCAGCGCAGAAGGCCGGGCGCGTAATCGACGCGTCGAAATCGTGGTGTTGGACGCGCGCTGACAACACTTGGGCAGGCCGGCTTGCAGTCGGTCTGGTCTACGAGTAGGGTCGGCGGTGCCGGGGTGATGGTGCCCCGGCAGTACGCAGGATCGGCCCGATGCATTTTTTCTGCCGCCTCGTTGTTGCGTCGATCCGGCTGGTGCCACTGGCCGGGCCGATGCAAGGGGGGCGGCTTTTGCGCCGATGCCGTTCGCGCCCGCTGAACGCGCGATATTCCCGAATGAACGTTCTTTCCCCAGTCTTGTCATCAAGGGTGGCGGGTGTTTTTGTGCCCGCCTTCAGCTTGGCCCATTCACTGCAGGAGGTTCGCAGACATGTTCGAAACGCAGCCACAGAGTGAGATCAATGCCCTGTTGCAGAGCGACAGCGAGTTCCGGCGGCTTTATCAGCGCCACCAGAAGCTGGATAAACAAGTGGCCGATGCACTTGTCGGGGCTTTGCCACTTGCGCCATCCGCGGTGGCGCAGATGAAGCGCGAGAAACTGGCCGCCAAGGAGCGTCTGTTGCGCTGGTATGAGCAGCGGCGACTCAACTGAGGCTTTCTTTCCCGCATCTTGTTTTCTTCTCCCCCGGAATGGCCGCTGATGCGGCCATTCCTTTTTGCTTGTTTGCATCTGCCGGGTGTTTTTTCAGGCCTTGCTTGCAGGTGCGGAGTGCTCCGGGAGATGCCACGCAATGTGCGGTGTGCCGGGG
>JAEXRB010000143.1 GCA_023438325.1 Pseudomonadota bacterium
GCATTGCCCTGCAGGGCGTGTTCCCTCCGAGAGGCTGACATGAAACGTCGTCATTTCATGCTTTCCACAAGTGTTGCCGCGGTGGCCGCGACCGCGCCCTTGGCTGCCATGCCCCTGCACCGCCCGGCCCTGCTCGATGATCCGCGTGCCTGGCTGGGCACCGAGTTCACGTCCGGCGATGGCGTGCGCCTGAAGTTGACCGACGTCGTCGGGGTGCGCGTGGATCGGCACACGATGCAGGCCGATCTGCACTTTTCGGTGATGGGTGGCGAGTTGCCGCGTGAAGGGCTGCATCTACTGCGCTGCGATCAGGCTGATGAAACGCTTTACCTCCAGCCCGGCCAAAACGGCCCGGTGGCCTGCATCAACCGATTGCGCCGCACGCTTGCCTGATCCGATGAGCGAAACCGCATTTCCCGAACTGTCGCTCGCGCTTTTCGAACCACTGCTCGGACAGACGTTCCAGATCAGCGATGGCGACAACACGCTCGCTGCCACTCTGATCGAGGCCATCACCCTGCGCGAAGCCCAGGGCGCGGGCCGGCTCAGTCGCCAGTTCTCGCTGATCTGGCGTGGCCCGGCGCAGGTGCGGCTGGAGCAGCGCATCTACGCCGTCACCCACCCCGACTTGCCTGTGCTGGAGCTGTTCCTCGTCTGCATCGGGCCGGATGCGCACGGCATGCGCTACGAAGCGGTGTTCACGTGATGCCGGCTTGCGGCACCGTGCTGCGGCTGCCGCCCGACCTGCGCCTGCGCCCCACCACCGAAGCCGACCTGCCGCTGCTCGAACGCATCTACGCCAGCACCCGCATCGAAGAGCTGGCCCAAACCGACTGGAGCGACGCGCAGAAAGCCGACTTCCTGCGCTTCCAGTTCCACGCCCAACACCAGCACTACACCACCCATTACACCGATGCCCAGTTCTTCGTGATCCAGCGCGATGGCGTGCCGGCAGGAAGGCTCTACCTGCACTGGCGCCCAAGCGAACTGCGCATCGTCGATATCGCGCTATTGCCCGAACATCGCGGTCACGGTACGGGCGGCGCACTCCTGCGGGCCTTGCTGGAGGCGGCGGATGGGCACGGCATGTCGACCAGCATCCATGTCGAACAGATGAATCGGGCGATGTCGCTTTACCGGCGCCTGGGTTTTCGCAAGATCGGCGACCACGGCATCTATCACCTGATGGAGCGTCGCGCCCATGGCAACTGATCTCACGCCCCTGCTTGGCAAGCTGCTGATGACGGCCGCCATGTTCGGCATCGCACTGCCGCTGGCAGCGCAGGACACGCCGGAAATGCTCGCCGCGATGCGTGCCCATCTTGCGCCGCTGCCGGATGACGTCCCCGAACGCGAGGCACTGCCGCCTGCGCTGCTCACCCAATTGCCCGCCACCGTGCTGGAAACGCACCGCTGGCACGCCGATCCGGCACAGCGCTTCGTGATCTTGCGTGGCCGGCGCATCGAGGAAGACGGCGTCGCGGATCGCGACCTGTGGCTGCGAGAGATCCGTCCGGACGGCGCGGTGTTCCAGTTCCGCGATGTGTTTTTCTTCCAGCCGCGCTGAGCCTTCGCCTCAGCTCGAAAGACACCCGGCCAGCGGAAGTTCCAGCGGCTCTCCGCGTGCCTGCACCAGCGCCTCGATGCGCGCATCGGCCTGCACCGTGTCCATCTGGCGGGCGCGGTACCAATCGGGGTTGTAGTAACTGTGCGCGTAGCGTTCGCCGCTGTCGCACAGGATGGTGACGATGGAACCCTTGCGCCCCTGCGCGCGCATCGCCTGTGCTGCCAGCAGCACGCCAACGAAGTTGGTGCCGGTGGAGCCGCCCACGCGCCGCCCCAGGCGCGCGCTGACGTAACGCATCGCGGCCAGGCTCAAGGTGTCGGGAATCTTCGCCATCGCATCGACACTGTGCGGGATGAAGCTAGGTTCCACGCGCGGCCGGCCGATGCCTTCGATGGTGGAGCCGCAGTGATGGGTCAGCGAGGCATCCGCCGCACCCGACAGCGCGGCACAGTAATAGTCGAAGAACACCGAGTGCTCCGGATCCACGCACAGGATGCGGGTGTGGTGACGGCGATAGCGCACATAACGCCCGAGCGTGGCACTGGTGCCACCAGTGCCGGGGCTGCACACGATCCATTCGGGCACCGGATGCGGCTCTTCACCCATCTGCTTGAAGATGGATTCGGCGATGTTGTTGTTGGCACGCCAATCCGTCGCACGCTCGGCGTAGGTGAACTGGTCCATGAAATGCCCGCCGCTCTCACGCGCGATGCGGGCCGATTCGGCATTGATCGCCCCCGGGTCTTCCACCAGATGGCAACGCCCACCCTGAAACTCGATCGCGGCGATTTTTTCCGGCGAGGTGCAGGTAGGAATCACCGCCAGAAACGGCAGGCCCAGCAAACGCGCGAAATAGGCTTCCGACACTGCCGTGGAACCGCTCGATGCCTCGATCACCGTGCTGCCCTCGCGCAACCAGCCGTTTGCCAGCGCGTACAGGAACAGCGAGCGCGCCAGACGATGCTTGAGGTTGCCGGTCGGATGGCTGGATTCGTCCTTGAAATAGACATCGATATCCGGGTAGCCGGGCAAGGCCAACGGAATCAGATGGGTATCGGCGGAGCGGTTGAAATCGGCCTCGATCTTGCGGATGGCGGAAGCCACCCAAGCACGCTGTGACATGACGGAAACCCGATGGAAAGGCCTACATGGTAGAGCCTCCACCGCGCGAGGGCTGTACGCGCCGTTGTGAAAGACATGCCATGGCGCAACGCGCCATGACCAAGCACGCCGCACTGATGCCGATCATCAGACAACCGACGCTACGTGCCTCACCCTTCCACCACCACGCTGTTGCGTCCACGTTGCTTGGCGCGATACAGCGCCTGGTCGGCGCTGTGCATCAATTCGCCCACATCGGAAATCTGCGGCGGCGTGCGGGTGGAAATACCGATGCTGGCGGTGATGCGCCCGGCATCGGGGCTGCCGCGATGCGGAATATCCAGCGCTTCGATCCGTTGGCGCAGGGTTTCCGCCAGCATGCCAGCCTCGGCCTTGTCCGCGTGCGGCAGGATCACGGCAAATTCTTCACCACCGTAACGCGCCACCAACGCGCCCTCGTGCGTGACCGTTGCACGCAGGACATCGGCCACCTGTTGCAGGCAACGGTCGCCGGCCGGGTGACCGTAGTGATCGTTGTAGGGCTTGAAGTGATCGATGTCGATCATCAGCAGCGACATCGGCTCACCGCTGCGCATGGCCCGGTGCCAGCCCTGTTCGAGGGCTTCGTCGAAGGCGCGGCGGTTGGCCAGCAGGGTGAGCCCATCGGTCGTGGAAAGCTCGCGCAAACGGTCTTCCAACCGCTTCTGCACGGTCACGTCGCGAAACAGCATGATGTACTGCTGCACCTGGCCTGTGGCATCGAGCACCGCATCCACGCTGGCTTCCATCGGGAATCGTTCGCCGTCGGCACGATACGCCCACAACGTGCCATCCCAGTGCGGAGACTGCTGCACAC
>JAEXRB010000158.1 GCA_023438325.1 Pseudomonadota bacterium
TCCGGCTGGTATTTTTCGCACCCCCGCAGTCAGTATTTCGTCGTCGGCCGCACCAGCAAGGAGCAAGTGACCGACTATGCAAGACGCAAGGGCTGGACACTGGCACAAGCCGAGCGCTGGCTCGCGCCCAATCTGGATTACGACCCCGAATAGTCGGCCCCGCGGCTCCTGTTCGGGTGTGATTTCCGGTATGGTTCCGTGTTACCGTTCAGCTTCGCGCCCATCCTTGGGGAAGAAGTGCTGGCCGCCGCGACAACCATCATCGAGTCCAGGGGAATGAAGACGTGTCCAAGCTATTGGATCTGATGCGTGAACTGGGCCGCAATGCGGCGCTCGCCCGGGAATATGAGGCCGATGCGGAGTCCGTGATGAAGCAGGCCGGGCTTTCGGATGAAGAGCGCCGTGCGCTGATCGAAAAAGATTACGACGCGATCAAGCGCCTGACTGGCCTGACGGATGGCCAGTTTGCCACCAACCACCTCGTCCGGGCTTACGACGAGTAATCGGATCCCTACGGTCGCCTGCGCATGGCCAGACTCTCCCATGCCGCAAGTGCGGTGCTGTTGGTGGCATCGGGCTTGGCCTTTCCGGCAGCAGCCCAGGACATACCTACCGCCACCGACACTTCCGCAACTCCCGCCGAGCGAGCGCCCGGCCTGTCGCAGACGCCTGCGCCGCCGGAAGACGGCATCGACATCGATACCGATACCGATACCGATACCGATGTCGATGCTGCGGCCACAGAAGAAACCTATACCCGTTTGCGCAACCTGGCCATTGCCGGTGACCAGGCCACCGCACTTCACGGCCTGATCGAACTGCTCGAGCAAGAGATGCCGGCGCATCTACGGACGCGCATTCTGGTCACGAGCATCAGCATTGCGACCAATTTCGAGGACTGGCCGCACGCCTTCTCCTTGCTGAACCGCGCACTGGAACACTTGCCTCTGGCTCCGGACAACGCATCCTTGCTGCTGGGAGCCGCCAGCCATCTGTATACGCAAGTGGGTGACGTCGAACGCGCAGTCGAACTGGCACAAAACGCGGTTCAAGCAGCCGAGGCCCGTAATGACGACTTGCAGACCTGTCACGCTACCGCCTCGCTCGCCTTCGCCTTGGAGACCGGCGAAACACCCGAATTGGCCAAGCCTTGGCGCATTCGCCAGATCGAGCACTGCACCCGCGCCAAAGACCCCTTGTTCCTTGCCAACGGAAAATTCGGGCTTGGCAAAATTCTGGCGATGCAGGGCGATTACACCCAGGCACTGGCATGGAGTGAAAAAGCACTGGCCGATCACGTGACGCACGGCTATGAGGCCGGCGCGGACAATGCCAGACAAATCATCGCCCTCTGCCTGATCGCACTACGTCGGGATCCGCAGCGCGCCCACGCCCTGCTGAGCCACCTTTCCGCATCCTATGGTGAAAAAAACCTCGCCCATGGCCTGACCGAAGTCGAGCTGATGTGGGCCGATCTTTCCGAATGGCGCGGCGACATGGCTGCCAGTGCCCAGCATGTGCGCGAAGCAATGCGGCATACCCGCAATGCCGAGCGCAGCATGCGTGCGCGTCAAACGGCCTATTTCCAGATCCACTTCAACACCCAGCTCAAGGAGCACAAGATTTCCTTGCTGGAAACCGAAAAGGCACTGGCCGAGGCCACCGCCACGGCAGCGCATCGACGCCAGTTGTTGCTGGGCATCAGTGCTGCCGGCCTGCTGGCCACCGCCTTGCTGCTCTCGCTGCTGCTGCGCCGCACCCTGCGCGACCGCCAGCG
Source organism: Pseudomonadota bacterium (assembly GCA_023438325.1). Lineage (GTDB taxonomy): Bacteria > Pseudomonadota > Gammaproteobacteria > Xanthomonadales > Xanthomonadaceae > Denitratimonas. The sequence goes on from JAEXRB010000158.1 coordinate 1,778, forward strand.
CTACCGCCAGGAGGCCGAGCACGATGGACTCACCGGCCTGATCAATCAGCAACACCTGTACATGCTTGGCACCACGGCATTTGCCGATGCGATGCAGCAGGGCGCGCCTTTCACGGCCGTGGCGCTGGACATCGACCTGTTCAAGCACATCAACGACAACTACGGCCATGCTGCCGGCGACAGCGCCCTTCAGGCCATGGCGGGCTGGATCAAGGCCGTGATGGAAAACTCCGGCATCGCGGCGCGGCGAGGTGGCGATGAGTTCATGCTGCTCGTCAAGGGCGACACCACACAGGCACAAGCGATGCTGCAACGCCTGCGTGACCGGATCACGCCCATCACCGCGCACGACCAAACCTTCCGCTTCACCATCAGCGCCGGCATCTGCCAGGCCGATGCGCAGACGGCATCGCTTGCGCAGTTGCTGCATCAGGCCGATCAGGCGCTTTATCGCGCCAAACAACAGGGCCGCGACCGCTCAGTGTGCTGGCATGAAAAACTGCCCGACGAATCCGGATCGGCAGGCAGCCTGGTAGTGGTGGGCAGCGGCATCCAGTTCGGGCGTCATGCCAGCGAACGCACCTTGTCGGAAATCCATCAGGCGCAGGTGGTGTTCTGCCTGGCCGACCCATTCGCCTTGGCGATGATCAGCCAGCTTCGCCCCGACGTGATCAACCTCGGCGCCTACTACGCATCAGGCAAAGACCGGCGCGAAACCTACCGCGAAATCGACGCCGCCATCATGCTCGAAGTATTGACCGGCAAGAAGGTCTGCGCGGTGTTCTATGGCCATCCCGGCGTATTTGCCGACGTGCCCCACCGCGTGATCCGCAAAACCCGTGCTGCCGGCCTGCCCGCACGAATGGAGCCGGGCATTTCCGCTGAAGCCTGTCTTTATGCCGATCTGGGGCTCGATCCGGGCCAGCGTGGGGTGCAATCACTGGAGGCCACCCACTTCCTCTGCTTTGAGCGGCAACTGGATCCGCAAGGGTTGGTATTGCTGTGGCAGGTGGCGCTGGCAGGTGACTGGTCATGCCGCCGCCTGCATGCCGAACGAGAGGGCTTGGAGGCCCTCGTCACCAAACTCCTGCGCTGGTACCCACCCGATCACGAAGTGATTCTCTACGAGGCGGCACAGTTGCCGATTCAGAGCTATCGCGCCAAGTCGCTGTGTTTGCGCGATCTTCCGCAAGCGCGCTACGAAGAATTCACCACCTTGGTGATCCCGCCGCTGCAGGACGAACTCAAGCGCGATGCAAGCTTCGAAGTGACGGCGCAAGCCTGAGCTGCTCAGCCCGGCAGGCGTCGGATCCGCGCACCCAGCCCGCCGAGCTTTTCTTCGATGTTCTCGTAGCCGCGATCGATGTGATAGATGCGATCGACCACGGTATCGCCCTGCGCCACCAGCCCGGCCAGCACCAGCGATGCGGAAGCACGCAGGTCGGTGGCCATGATCGGCGCACCGGTGAGTCGCTCCACCCCGCGAATGATGGCGGTGTGTCCATCCACGCGAATATCGGCACCCAGGCGCTGAAGCTCCTGCACATGCATGAAGCGGTTTTCAAATACCGTTTCATTGATCGTCCCCACACCTTCGGCCACGCAGTTGAGTGCGGTGAACTGGGCTTGCATGTCGGTGGGGAAGGCCGGATACGGCGCCGTGGTGATGTCGACCGATTTCGGACGATTGCCACGCATGTCCAACTCGATGCTGTCTTCGCCCGTGGAGATATGCGCGCCGGCCTCTTCCAGCTTCAACAACACCGCATCGAGCAGATCGGATCGCGTGCGCCGCGTCAGCACGCGCCCGCCCGTCATCGCTCCCGCCACCAGAAAGGTGCCTGTCTCGATGCGGTCAGGCAGCACTTCGTAACTGCATCCGTCGAGCCGATCCACGCCCTCGATCACCAGGCGCGAGGTGCCGATGCCGTCGATCTTCGCACCCATTGCGACCAGGCAATGAGCCAGATCTTCAACTTCCGGCTCTTGCGCAGCGTTGTCGATCACGGTGGTGCCGCGCGCCAAAGTGGCGGCCATCAGGAGATTTTCCGTGCCGGTAACGGTTACCAGATCCATCACGATGTGCGCGCCCTTCAGGCGTGATGCCTTGGCCCGGATGAAGCCGTTCTCCACCGTTACATCCGCACCCAGTGCCTGCAGGCCTTTGATATGCAAATCCACCGGGCGCGAACCGATGGCACAGCCGCCGGGCAGCGAAACTTCGGCTTGACCGAATCGTGCCACCATCGGCCCCAGCACCAGAATCGAAGCACGCATCGTCTTGACCAGTTCGTAAGGCGCGACGAAGCGGTCGGTACGGCGTGGATCCAGATGGATGCGCATGCGATCGTCGATGGCCAGATCCACGCCCATCTGCCCGAGCAGTTCCATCGTGGTGGTGACATCGTGCAGGTGCGGCACATTGCCGATGTCCATTGCGCCATCGGCCAGAAGGCCCGCGGTAAGAATCGGCAGCACGGCGTTCTTGGCACCGGAAATCTGCACCTCGCCCTGGAGTGGAACACCCCCGGAAATCAGGATTTTTGCCATGAGTTTTGTATAGGTCCTGCCGATGTGTGCCGCAATCAGGCAGCAGCTTCTTCCGGCGTCAGGGTTTTCAGCGCCAGCGCGTGGATTTCCCCACCCATGCGATCCCCCAGCGTGGCGTAAACCATGCGGTGCCGAGCCAGCGGCAGCTTGCCGGCGAACGCCGCGCAGATCACCGTGGCCTCGAAATGCACGCCATCGTCACCGAAAACCTGGGCGCTTGCGCCAGGCAGGCCGGCCTCGATCAATTGCTGAATGGTCTGGGCGTTCATGCGGGGTTGCTGTGCCAAAAACATGATGAAAACGTGACTACCCACGGAAACGCCGGACAACCGAGCGCAGACGCTGGAGTAGAATGGCCGCGCATCATAAATCAAAACGACCGTTCCGCCCGCACTTGGCACACGACAACGGCATACCGAGCGACTCCCTCCCCGACATGAATGCCCATCTCCGCCCCCTGGTTTCACCAGCCGGCAGCACCGAGTTGAACTCCGCCACGCTGATCGCCAGCGCGCAGGCGGTGATCGACAATGAAACCCTTGCCCTCACCCACCTGCGGGCGCGCATCGATTCGGCCTTCGTCGCCGCGTGCCGTGCGATGCTGGCCTGCCGCGGGCGCGTGGTCACCACCGGCATGGGGAAATCCGGCCACATCGCACGCAAGATCGCCGCCACGCTGGCCTCCACCGGCACGCCCTCGTTCTATGTACATTCCGGCGAAGCCAGCCACGGCGATCTGGGCATGATCACCGAGCACGACGTGGTGCTGGCGTTGTCCAATTCCGGCGAAACTGATGAAGTGCTCACCATTGTCCCCGTGCTCAAGCGCCAGGGCAGCCTGCTTATCGCGATGACCGGACGTCCCGAGTCCACGCTCGCACGGCTGGCGGATATCCATCTGGATGTGTCGGTGGAAGAAGAAGCCTGCCCGCTCGGTCTGGCCCCGACCACCAGCACCACCGCCGCCTTGGTGATGGGCGACGCCCTGGCTGTGGCCATGCTGGAAGCGCGTGGTTTCACCAGCCAGGACTTTGCCCGTTCGCACCCGGCCGGCAGCCTCGGTCGCCGCTTGTTGCTGCATATCTCCGACATCATGCACAGCGGCGATGAGATCCCGCGCGTGGGCAGCGATGCGACCATCAGCCAGGCCGTCGTGGAAATGAGCCACAAGCGCCTCGGCATGACCGCCGTGGTAGACGCGGACAACCGCCTCGTCGGCGTCTTCACCGATGGCGACCTGCGTCGTGCCATGGATGATCCGTCGGCCGATCTTCGTGCCACCCCCGTGCTCAGCCTCATGAGCCGCGATCCCAAGTCGATCTCGCCGGAGCGTCTGGCCGTGGAAGCGGCACGCATGATGGAAGACCACAAGATTTCCGCCATCGTCGTCGTGGATGAGGCACGCCGCGTGGTCGGCGCGCTCAACATCCATGACCTGCTGCGCGCCCGCGTCGTCTGACCTTTGCCACATGACCTATCTCGCCAATATCCCTGCCGATGTGCGCAATCGCGCCGCACGCATCCGCCTCGTGGCACTGGATGTGGACGGCACCCTCACCGATGGCCGCCTTCGACTGGCCTCTGACGGCACCGAAATCAAAGCCTTCAGCGCCCTCGATGGCCAGGGCTTGAAGCTTTTGCGAGATGCCGGCATCGAGGTTGCCCTGATCACTGCCCGCACCAGCCGGATCGTGGCGCAACGGGCTGCGGAACTGAACATCACGCACGTCTACCAAGGCAGTCACGACAAACGCGCCAGCCTGCGCGCGCTCTGCCAGATCCTCGACATCGATGCCGAGGAAGTGGCCTACATGGGCGATGATCTGCCGGATTTGCCGGCACTGAACCTGGTCGGGCTGGCCGTCGCCCCGGCCAATGTCCACCCTTGGCTGCTGCCCTCCGTGCATTGGATCACCCCTGCAAGCGGCGGCGCGGGCGCAGCACGCCAGCTGTGCGACCTGATCCTCGATGCGCAAGGCCGCGTCGATGACTTGCTGCGCAAGTACGCCAACCCGGACGCTTCATGAAGCTGCCGGACTGGGTTCCTCCCGCCATCCTGTTTCTTGCCGCAGCTGCCAGCGGGTTGGCGCTCTGGCAGCTATACCGTACTGACGAACCGGAAGTGCTCACCGGGCCACCACGCTCGGACTATTTCCTTGTCGATTTCGAACTGGTCTCGCTTGACGACCACGGCAAGGAGGCCTTCAGCGTCACCGGCCCCTTGCTGAGCCGACACCCGCACCTGGGCACCATCACCATCGAACAACCGCGCTTCCTGTTTCCGGTCGAGCAGGCACAGCCATGGACAGCACGCGCCGATCGCGCCTGGGCATCGGCCGGTGGCGACGAACTTCGACTCGATGGCAGCGTTGCCCTCGATGGCCCACCCGAAGGCGGACAAGGCCCGCTGGCGTTCCGCAGCCAAAGCCTGAGCATCTACCCCAAGGAGCGACGTGCGGCCAGCGATGCCATGGTCGCGTTCACCTCGGCGCACTCTATACTTTCCGGTCGCGGCTTCCGCGCCGACATGGTCACCCGCCGCTTCCAGCTTCTGAACGAGGTCTCAGGCCACTATGAAACACCCGCCTCGGCATCCCATCGCTGAAATGCTCCTGCTCGGCCTTCTGACCGGCACGATGTTCACGGGCACGGCACTAGCCCGCTCCACTGATCGCGATCAGCAACTGGATGTGCGCGCCGGCGGCCTGGACGGCCCGATCTCCCAGAACGGCATCACCCGATTGACCGATGTCATCATCACGCAAGGCAGCCTGCGCATCGAAGCCGCCAACGCCGACGTCACCCGCGACGATGGCGAAGTGACCCAGGTGGTGTTGCAAGGCGAGCCGGCCTCGTTGCAACAGGAAAGCGACGAAGGCGTGCTGATGAAAGCCCAGGCCCGTCGCATCGATTACGACACGCACAGCGAAACCGTGGTGCTGGTTGGCGCGGTACGGATCGACCAGGGCCGCGACGTGTTCCGTGGTGAACGCGTGCGCTACGACACCCGCAACGGCCGCATCAGCGGTGACGGTGGCGAAGGCGGCCGCATCCACCTGACCATCCAGCCCAAACCCCGGGCGACGACGGACTGATGCTGTCCGCCCGCCACCTGCGCAAGCGCTACCGCGCGCGCGAAGTCGTCAAGGATTTCGGCCTGGACGTATCCCCCGGCGAAGTCGTCGGCCTGCTTGGTCCCAACGGCGCCGGCAAGACCACCTGCTTCTACATGATCGTCGGCCTCGTCGCCGCCGATGCCGGGCAGATCCTGCTCGATGACGAAGACATCACCGCCCTGCCGATGCACCAGCGTGCCCGACGCGGCGTGGGTTACCTGCCGCAGGAACCCTCGATTTTCCGCCGCCTCAGCGTTGCCCAGAACGTCATGGCGGTGCTGGAGCTGCGCGAAGACCTCGATGCCCAGGGCCGTGAAAACGAGCTGCTTTCCCTGCTGGAAGAACTGCAAGTCGCGCACGTGGCCGACCAGCGTGGTGCAAGCCTTTCCGGCGGCGAAAGGCGCCGCGTGGAAATCGCCCGCGCACTCGCCGCCAGACCGCGCTTCATGCTGCTGGACGAACCCTTTGCCGGCGTCGATCCCATCTCCGTGGGCGATATCCAGAAAATCGTCCGGCACCTGAAAACCCGCAACATCGGCGTACTCATCACCGATCACAACGTGCGCGAAACCCTGGGAATCTGTGACCGCGCCTACATCCTCAGCGATGGCGGCGTGCTGGCGCAGGGCAACCCGGAAGAACTTCTCGCCAACCCTGACGTGCGTCGGGTATACCTAGGCGACAGTTTCCGAATGTAAGCGCGACACCCCTTGAAGCCTGCTCTCCAACTTCGCCTCGGCCAGAACCTGACCCTGACGCCTCAGCTGCGCCAGGCGATCCGTTTGCTGCAACTGTCGAGCATGGAACTGGAAGCGGAAATCTCGCTGGCACTCGAATCCAACCCACTGCTCGAACGCCCGGACGACGCCATGCCCGAGCCCGACAGCCAAGCCAGCGATGCCGGCAACGAGACACCCACGGAAGATCGAAGCACCCCCGACACCGAGGACGACTACGAATTTGACACCCCGGACTGGAGCGACGTGGACGACTACGGCGGCAGCGGTGGCGCCACTGCGGGCAGCGAGGGTGATGACGAACGCGAAACCACGCTGGCCGACACCGGCGAGGATCTGCAGGACCACCTGCTCTGGCAACTCAACCTCACCCCGATGTCGCCACGCGATCGCATCATCGCGGTGACGCTGATCGAAGCCATTGGCGAAGACGGCTATCTTGGTGACGCACTGGAAGCACTGCGCGATGGCCTGCGCCCGGATGTGAACGTGGAGCTGGACGAAATCGAAGCCGTCCTGCGCCGCATCCAGCACTTCGACCCCATCGGCGCCGGTGCGCGCAGCCTCTCCGAATGCCTGCTGGTGCAACTTTCCCAGATCGAAACCACCGCCGCGGTCGCACTGGCCCGGCGACTGGCCGCACAGCACCTTGAAGCATTGGCAAAGCTCGGCCCCGAACGCCTCGCCGCACAACTGGGCGAATCGCCCGAGCGAACGCACCAAGCCGTGCAACTGCTCCGCTCGCTCGATCCGCGCCCCGGTGCCAGCTACGCCAGTATCGATCCGCAGTACATCACTCCGGATGCCTACGTCACCCGCCGGCGCGGCGCTTGGCACGTACACCTTGGGCCAGGCTGCCGCCCGCATCTGGGCATCAACCGGCACTACGAATCGCTGATCGGCGTGGCCTGCAAGAGCGACGCCAGCTATTTGCGCGGCCAGCTCCAGGAAGCGCGCTGGCTCATCAAGAGCCTGGAAACCCGTGCCGATACCGTGCTGCGGGTCGCACAATGCATCGTCCGCCACCAGACCGGATTCCTAGACTACGGCCCCGAGGCGATGCGCCCATTGGTGCTGCGCGAGGTGGCCGATGAACTGGAGCTGCACGAATCCACCATTTCCCGCGTCACCACGCGCAAGTTCCTGCATACCCCGCGCGGCACGTTCGAATTCAAGCATTTCTTCTCCTCCAGCCTGGCCACCGCCGACGGCGGCAGCGCATCGAGCACCGCGATCCAGGCCATGATCCGCCGCCTGATCGAGCGTGAGAACCCGCGCAAGCCGCTTTCCGACGCAGCGCTGGTGAAAGAACTGGAACACGAAGGCGTGACCGTGGCACGACGCACCGTGGCCAAATACCGCGAAGCGATGGGGCTGCCTTCCTCCAACGAGCGCCAACGCCTTGAATAGACCAAAGACATCGCTCGAACCCCTTGTTTTTACTTCCACTTAACGCTATCTGGAGTATTGAGAGCGCGAGCGCGAGAAGTGCCGCGCATCAGTCCGCCGCACCGCGTCGGACACCCGCCCAAAAGGCAGCCAAGAGGAGCTTTGCCATGCGTATCGAGATTGTCGGACATCAGATCGAAGTCACCCCTGCCCTGAAGGACAGCGTGCTCTCCAAGCTGGAGAAGCTGGAGCGGCACTCGGAGAAGCTGATCGACGGCCGCGTCACCTTCTCGGTGGAGCGCCTGCTCAAGAAAGTGGATGCCACGATCAACCTCTCCGGTCACACGATCCATGCCGAAGCCTCGGACGAGGACATGTACACGGCCAT